>WALR01000063.1 GCA_015522765.1 Candidatus Woesearchaeota archaeon
CATAAAAAAGAAGAGCGAAGACAAAAAAGAAGGCGACAAAGCAGAAGGCAAGAAGGAGGAGAAGGAAATAAAAGAGTGATTCACAATGGTAAAACTTCACATGAAAAGGCTGTCTGCCCCGAAGACATGGCCTATAAAAAGGAAGGAGGGGAAATGGGTGTTAAGACCCCTGCCGGGAGCCCACAATAAGAATTTAGGGACGGGATTAGCCACGCTCCTAAAGGATGTGCTTAAGATGTGCGGGAGCATGAAGGAGGTGAAATACCTGCTTAACAACAGGCAGATATTCATTAACGGCAGGAGGGTCAAGGAGCCAAGGTTCTCCGTGGGAATATTCGATTCCGTCTCATTCATGGAGCTCAAAGAGCATTACAGGGTGATACTCAGCGACAAGGGAAAGTTCAAGGCTATAAAGATAAACACAGATGAGGCAGAGCTGAGACCCTCAAGGATAATAAACAAAACATTGGTTAAGGGAGGGAAGGTTCAGCTGAATCTCGACGACGGAACAAACATAATAATCAGTAAAGACGAGCCATTTAAGGTCAAGGACAGCGTGCTGGTGCTTCACCCTCAAAAGAAGATAGTCAGCCATCTTCCCCTTTCAAAGGGCGCCTATGTGTTCATCATTGGGGGGAAGCACATAGGAAAGCATGGCGCCGTAGAAGAAATTAAAGAGAAGGACATAATCCTCAAGACAGCTAAGGGGGATGTAAAGACTGCGGTGAGACATGCCCTGGTAATAGGAAGCTCTGTTCCCTATATCTCGCTTGGAGAAAAGACAGAGCTGCCCGCCGAGATAAAGAAGAGAGTAGAACAGGCAAAATCAGAGGTCAAGGCAGAGGCAGGAAGAAAGAAGAAGCCCTCAAAGAGAGAGGCAAAAGAACCTGCAAAAACCAAGAAACCGAACAAGCCGGCAATAAAGAAGCCTCAGCAGGATAAAGGGAAGAAGAAGCCGGTAAAAAGAAATAATATGGGGGAAGGTCATGGAACCAGATAAATCAGGGGAAGGGAAGGAGAAAAAGGAAAACCCCATGAGAGAGATAATAATCTCAAAGTTAACCCTTAATATAGGGGCAGGGACGGATCAGGGACTGCTCGACAAGGGCATGAAGCTGCTTGAGGCAATCACCGGGATGAAACCTGTGAAGACCGTAACCCATAAGAGGATAGCCGGCTGGGGCCTGAGGCCCGGCCTTCCAATTGGGTGCAAGGTCACTGTGAGGAAGGATACAAAGGCGCTCATAAAAAGGCTTTTAGAGGGAAGAGACAACATCCTCGGCGTAAAGAACTTTGACAATAACGGGAATGTGTCATTCGGCGTCTCGGAGTACATAGAGATACCAGGCGTAAAGTACGACCCGGACATAGGAATAATAGGGCTGGAGGCAAGCGTCACCCTTGAAAGGAGGGGATTCCGTATTAAGAGGAAGAGACTGCCCTCCAGGGTTGGGAAGAAACACAGAATAAGCAGGGAGGAAGCCATTGCCTTCTTCGAGAAAGAATTTAACATAAAGGTTGGTGAATCAAATGAGTTACAGCAGTCATACTAAGATGTTAAAGCAGCTTAATGTTAAGCCTGCCAAGAAAAAGAAGTACCTGAAGCATAATGCTCCCAAGGAGCGAAGCTGCGGGAGAAGCCTGAAGAAGTGCGAGAGGTGCGGGAGGGTAAGCGCACACATCTCAATTTACGGCATCCACCTGTGCAGGCAGTGCTTCAGGGAGATAGCCCATGAGATAGGATTCAAAAAATACAGCTGAACCAGGTGATAAAATGACACTTAACGATCCGCTCGCCGATGCGCTTTCAAACATAATGAATCATGAGAGAATAGCGGCAAAGGAATGCGTGGTTAGATACTCAAAGTTGATTGAGAGAACCCTTAAAGTGCTTAAGGAGAATGGCTATATAGACTCATTTGAAGTCGACAACGAGAGCAAAATGAGGATAACGGTCAAGCTCAACGGGATGATAAACAGTGTGGGCGTGATAAAGCCGAGAACGACCGCAAGGGTAAACTCGATTGAGGATTACGAGAAGAGGTACCTGCCCGCAAAGGGCTTCGGGATTGTGCTCATCTCCACACCGGAGGGGATACTCACCCATAAGGAGGCGAGAGAGAAGAACGCAGGGGGAAGACTGCTTGCCTATTGCTACTGAAAATGAAGATGAAAGAGTTAATTGAGGAAGTTGAACTTGGAGAGGGTGTTACTCTGGAAAGCCGCCCGGCTGAGAAGAAGATAATCGTTAAGGGGCCGAAGGGCGAGGCAGAGAGGAATACACTCCTGCCAGGATTTGATGTTAAGGTAGAGGGGAACAAAGCAGTAATAAGTTGTCATAATGTTTCAAAAAGGGAGAAGGTCATGATGGGCACCATAAAGGCGCACATAAGGAACATGGTGAAGGGAGTGACAGAGGGGCACTCCTACAAGCTGAAGATATGCTCAGGACATTTCCCCATGAGCGTCAAGGTTGAAGGAAATCAGTTGATAATCAGAAATTTCATCGGGGAGAAGCACCCAAGAGCCGTCAAGATAAGAGAAGGCGCGAAGGTCTCTGTAAACGGCGAGATAGTCAGCGTCGAATCCCATGACAAGGAGATTGCCGGGCAGGTCGCCGCGGATATTGAGCAGTTAACCAGGAGAGTCGGGTTTGACAAGAGAGTGTTTCAGGACGGCCTGTACATCATAGAAAAGGACGGAAAGAAGATATGAAAATGCAGGATAATAATCAGACAAGGAAGAAGAAGCCCAGGTTCCTTAGGCAGGAAGCCCACAAGAAGAAGAAGCTTGGCAATAAGTGGAGGAAGCCAAGAGGGCATAACTCAAAGATGAGGATGCAGTTAAGGGGCAACAGGGCCGTAGTGAAGGTGGGCTACGGCTCCCCTAAAGCAGAGAGGGGGCTGATAAGAGGGGCAAGGGTAACACTCATTGGGAATCTGAAAGACCTCTCAGAGACAAAGAAGGGGGATGCAATACTGCTCTCCTCAAAGCTGGGAAATCTCAAGAGGATAAGATTAATCAAGGAGGCATTGAGCAGGGGGCTTAAGATTGTCAATTACGCAGATGCAGAAAAAAAGGTTAAGGAGCTGGAAGAATCATTTGAGGAGAGGGTGAGCAAATCCAGGAAGAATGCTGAGGCAAGGGAGAAAAGGAAGAAGGAAAAAGAGAGGAAGGCCAGAGAGAAGGAAGAGGAGAAAAAGAAGAAGGAAAAAGAGGAAAAAGAAAAATCCGAGGCCAAGCCCGCCAAATCATTATCAGAAGCAGTAGGCATTAAAGAGGAAGAGAAGAAAGAGGAGGAAAGTAAAGCTAAGAAGGCTGAGAGCGGTAAGAAAGAAGAGGACAGCGAGAAGAAGGAGAGGGATAAACTGCTCACTAAAAGGAATATAAGAGTGTAAAGGTGCAAAATGAAATTAACAATCCAGAAGAGGCTTTCCCAGAGGCTTCTTAAATCCGGAAAGAAGAGGATAAAATTCAATCCTGAGATGCTCACTGACATAAAAGAGGCAATAACAAAGGCTGACATAAGAAACCTCATATCCGGAAGGGTGATAATAAAGGAGAAGAAGAAGGGCATCTCAAGAGCAAGGATTAGGAAGAGGCATCCGGGTCAGGGCTCGAGGAAGGGGAAGAAGACCGCACGATTAAAGCCGAAGAGGGTCTGGATGAACAAGATAAGACTCCAGAGGAAGCTCATAAGAGAGCTGAAGGAGAAGGGGCTCATCGACAAGAAGACCTTCAGGGAGCTCTACCTCAAATCAAAGGGGGGCTTCTTCAGAAGCAAGGCGCACATGAAGCTCTACATAAGGGAGAAGGGACTCATAATTGAGAAGGGGGTTAAAAAATAAAATGAGGATTACAAAGAACTTCACCGTGCCTTACAGGAGGAAGAGGAAGAAGAAAACTGATTATAAGAAGAGGCTTGCCCTTATAAAATCAAAAAAGCTCAGGCTGGTCATAAGGCCCAGCACCAAGAACATAAGAATGCAGATAGTAAAGTACATGGAGGATGGAGACAGGGTGCTTGCCCATGCGACGAGCATGGAGCTTAAAAAGCTTGGATGGGAATATTCAGGAGGAAACATCCCTGCAGCTTATTTAACAGGATTCCTGCTCGGAAGAAAAGCGATTAATGCAGGCTACAAGGATGCCATAGTGGATATGGGCTTCTCTGTATCCCATGCGGGCAACAGGGTGTACGCCGCATTGAAGGGAGCGATTGACGCCGGAATGGACATCCCCCATAATGAAAAGATGCTCCCGCCAGAGGAAAGGATTAAGGGGGGGCACATAAAGGGCTTTGTTAATGTTGTGAAGAAGGGCGGTTACAAAAATCAGTTCTCAAAGACAAAGGACAAGGACATAGTCAGCTTATTCGACAGCACCCTTGAAAAGATAAAGAGCGGAAAGCAGGATAAAGCCGCTAAGAAGACTAATGGTTTGGACGATTAAAATGGACGAGAAAAAGAACAATCAGGAAGAGAAAGAAAGCATCGAAGAGAAGGCTCCTCAGAAGACAACGGAAGAAGAGAAGGGCAAAGAGATGGAAGAAGAACAGGGGAAGGAAGACGCTGAAGCAGAGGAAATAGTTGAGGTTCCTGAGGAGGAGAACAGCGGCTTTGTCAGGGTGTCAGAGGAATGGAAGCCCAGATCACGATTAGGAAAAGCTGTTGCAACAGGCAAGATAAGGGACATAAACATCATATTGGATAACGGCATGAAGATACTCGAGGCGGAGATAATCGACCAGCTCCTGCCCAACCTCGACTCCGAGCTGCTCCTTGTAGGGCAATCAAAGGGCAAGTTCGGCGGCGGACAGAGGAGGGTTTTCAAGCAGACCCAGAAAAAGACGAATGAGGGGAATAAGCCCAAGTTTTCTACTATCGTGATTATAGGAAACCATAACGGCATAATAGGAATTGGAAAGGGCAAGAGCAAAGAGACTGTCCCCGCAAGGGAAAAGGCGACAAGAAACGCCAAGCTAAACATAATAAAAATAGTGAGGGGCTGCGGAAGCTGGGAGTGCGGATGCGGAGAGCCCCACTCGCTTCCTTTCAAGGTCAGCGGGAAGGTGGGAAGCTCAAAGATAACACTAATCCCCGCCCCTAAGGGAACCGGCCTCATCGTTGAACCGGAGATAGCCAAGATACTCAAGATGGCTGGAATAAAGGACGCATGGTCGAGGACAGAGGGCCAGACCAAGACCAAGACAAACATGATATACGCCTGCTTCGAGGCGTTGAAGGAGCTTACCAGAATGAAAATAAACCCCCAGCTTAAGAGGGAGATAAGCATAACAGAGGGAAGCATAACTGAGGAGTCTGAGAAAGAAGCAGTAGAGGAATAAAATGAGCACTGAAGATAGTGAAACAAATAAAAAGGCAATTCCTGCCACCGGGAAAACAAAGGAAAGCCTGATTGCAGTAGTAAGAGTCAGGGGGGGCATAACAGTAAAAAAAAGCATTGTTGAGACAATGAGCCTGCTAAGACTGGGAAAGAAGCATGCCTGCATAGTAATAAGGGACAAGCCTGAATTAATGGGTATGGTAAAAAAATGCAAGGACTATGTGACATGGGGAGAGATTAGCGAGGAAACATTCACTGCCCTGAAAAAGATGGCTAAAGAGAAGGCTTTAAAGGGGAATGAAAAAAATCAGGGAGAGAGTAAAGAAGAGAGCATACTCCTCCACCTGGGGCTCCACCCCCCGCTTAAGGGATGGGGAAGGAAGGGAGTCAAGGAATCGTTTAACAGGGGCGGAGCCCTTGGAAAAAGGAACAACATGGACACTCTCATAGCCAGGATGATTAAGTAGGGGTTTTCACAATGATAAACAGGAGAAAGAAGAATGTCAGGATGCGCGGCTCCAAGAGCCATGGCTATGGAAGCAAAAAGAAGCACAGGGGGGCAGGCAGCCGCGGAGGAAGGGGCCTTGCAGGCACAGGGAAGAGGGCGGACACGAAGAGGCCCAGCTTCGGCGGAAGAGGAACAACAGGAAGAAGGGGCTTTCACAGCAAGAATAAGCGCATAGTTCGTGTAATAAATATTGACGAGCTTCTCTCAAAGATTAGCAAGACTAAGGGCTCTGAGATTAACCTAAGGGAGATGGGCAGGGACAAACTCCTTGGGAGGGGAAAGATAACCGCGCCAATCATAATAAAAGCAGAGTCTGCATCAGAGAAAGCTGTCCAGAAGGTTGAAAAGGCAGGCGGAAAGGTCATACTGCCTGAGGAAGCTCTGCCTGAGAAAGAGGAGACTATAAAGAAGGAAAAATGAATCTGACCAGCATATCCTCAAATCTCCCTGAAGTCGCAACACCCACCCAGAAGAGACTTCCATTCAAGGAGAAGCTTAAATGGACGCTTATCATATTAGTTCTGTATTATATTTTAGGCATGATACCCCTATTCGGTCTCGGGGAGAACTCACTTCAGCAGTTCCAGTTCCTCTCGATGATACTCGGGGCGGAGTTCGGAAGCATAATAAGTCTTGGTATAGGCCCAATAGTTACAGCATCCATCGTCCTCCAACTGCTTAACGGCTCAGGCATAATGAAGTTTGACCTCACCACCCATGAGGGAAAGATGAAGTTTCAGGGGCTGCAGAAGGTCCTCTCCCTGTTCTTCATAATACTTGAATCAGTGATATATGTTTTTATGGGGGGGCTCGCGCCTGCAAACAGCCTAGCGGGCACGCCGATGTATCTCACAATGCAGCTCCTCCTGGTTATACAGCTCTTCATAGGAGGCGTCCTTATCCTCTTCATGGACGAGGTTGTCAGCAAGTGGGGCTTCGGCTCAGGTATAAGCCTCTTCATCGCGGCAGGAGTCTCAAAGCACATATTTGTCAGGGCGTTCTCGCCTTTCTCAAGCCCAATGAACCCTGACATCCCCGTAGGAGCAATACCCTCCTTCATAGTGTCAATCAGCCATGGCAACCCTGTAAATGCTGCCGTTGAGTTTGGGATGGTTGTGGCAACAGTAGTGGTCTTTGTGATGGCTGTTTATTTTCAGGCAATGAAGGTTGAAATCCCCCTCAGCTTCGGAAGGGTGCGGGGACAGGGGATGAGATGGCCGCTGAGTTTCATTTATACCAGTAACATTCCTGTCATATTAGTGGCGGCCCTCTTCGCTAATATCCAGCTGTGGGCGCGGCTGCTTCAGAATTGGAATATGCCCATACTAGGCACATTCGTGGGGAACCAGCCCGTCTCCGGGCTTGTGAGGTGGACAAGGGCCCCTCTGCTGCTCCAGAGCTTCATAAAGGGAAGCCTTCAGTTCTCCGACATACTCGACGGTGCGGGCTATGTACTGCTCTTCCTCGTCGGGTGCGTCATATTCTCGTGGTTCTGGATGCAGACAAGCGGGATGGACCCTAAGAGCGTTGCGAAGCAGATAATGTCTTCTGGTTTACAAATACCTGGATTCAGGAGAGACCAGAGGGTTCTTGAGAGGCTGCTTGAAAGATACATTAATCCGCTTACAATACTCGGAGGAGGCGCTGTCGGAATACTTGCAGCCGTCGCCGACCTTACAGGAGCGTTCGGAACAGGAACAGGGATACTCCTTGCAGTAATGATTGTCTACAACCTCTATGAAGAGATAGCAAGGGACCACATGATGGACATGTATCCTGCATTAAGAAGATTCATGGGGGGATCGTAATGTTCTCCTCTGCGATAAACGCAATCATGGTGCCCTTTCTTGATATGAGCCCCTTATTATCAATACTTATCATCTCATTTGTGCTCTCGCTGATAATAATACTCTCCTACAAATTCCTCACGGACCAGAAGCTCATGAAGAAGCTGAAGGAGGAGATAAAGGTAATGCAGAAGGAGATGAAGGAGCTCAGGAACAATCCTAAGAAGATGATGGAGGTCCAGAAGAAGGCCATGGAGAAGAACATGAAGTACATGGCCCACTCGATGAAGCCGACACTCTTCACAATGCTTCCCCTCCTGCTCGTGTTTGGCTGGATGAGCGCCCATTTCTCTTATTATCCGATAATGCCCAATGAGAGCTTTAATGTTTCCCTGATTCTCTCAAACGATTATAAGGGGACAGTAAATGTAGAGGTTACAAACGGGCTCAAGATGATTTCTAACCATTCCACCACAGAGTACAAAAAGAACACCCCCTTCAGAGTGGAGATATTCACATTTAAGGGGAGTGAAGGAAAGCATATTATCACATTCTCCGCAGCCAACAGAACATACACAAAAGAGGTCCTTATAACAACTAAACAGGCATACTCAACGCCGCAGGAGAAGATAAAGGAGGGACCTGCCTCAGAGATAAGGATACAAATGAGGAAGATGAAGCTTCTCAATATTTTTGGATGGAAGATGGGCTGGATAGGCACCTACATTATCCTCAGCTTAGTCTTCAGCATAGTCATGAGGAAGCTGTTCAGGATTTACTGAACAAAAAACCAAAACCTTTTTAATTTGGTTTAATCCCCCTCTTAAAATGCCAACACCAAGACAACGCTCAAGGAGCCTCCGAAGGGTGAAGGTCAAGACGCCCGGAGGCGTGGTAAAGACCCATTACAGGGAGCGCAAGCCACGACACGCGAGATGCGCCAGATGCGGGGCTGTGCTTAAGGGAGTGCCGAGAGAGGTCCCCTCCAAGCTCTCAAAGATGTCGAGGAGCCGTAAGAAGCCTTCAAGGCCCTTTGCTGGGACGCTCTGTAGCAGATGCATGCGGGAGGAAATAAAGAGGAGGATGAACGAGAATGCTTGATGTCGGCAGGCTCTGTGTTAAGATTGCCGGAAGGGACGCAGGTGCAACATGTGTTGTTGTTGATGTTCTTGACGACAATTTTGTTCTGATAGACGGGGGCACAAGAAGGAGGAAGTGCAATGCGAAGCACCTCGAGCCCCTTGACAAGGTTATTAAGATAAAAAAGAACGCCTCTCACGAGAAGGTCGCCGAGGCTTTTAAGAATCTCAAGCTCCCTGTCTGGGAGAAGAAGGCGAAGAAAGCGGGTGAGAAGCCGCGGGCGCAGAGAACCGGAAAGAAAGAGGAGAAGAGGGTAAAGAAGGCTAAGGAAGCGAAGAAGCCGGCAATGAAGAGCCCTGATGAGGATAAAACCATTAAATCCACTGAAAAGACTGGAAAGGGTGGGGTTTCAGATGCACCTATGACTAAACCAGCTAAAGAAGAGAAACAACAACCCCAAAAAACAAAGGAGAAAGATGAGGGTTCTGCGTAATTCTAATATGCGCATTACGGATTCTGAAAATTTTTATTGAGGGGCAAGGGCTTTTTAAGATGGGAAGCATTATATATGGTTAGCGTGACAATGCCGAAGGGAAAATTGGCGAAGAGTAATTTCAAAGAGTTTTGTCAAGCTCGGAGAGCAATCAGGAATTAAACAAAAGAATTCAGGAGTTATTTCAGCCGAACATTTCAATTACTCTATCAACAACAGAATCCAAGAAACTCTCTTGATAGGTAATTAGCAGACCAACTATTTCTTCTCTGTCTATTAA
>WALR01000064.1 GCA_015522765.1 Candidatus Woesearchaeota archaeon
ATGTAAATGAGCGGCAGGGAGAGTGTAACATGGAAGGAGAATAAGAGGGGATTGTTAGCAGCACTCCTCTTAATGACGCTCATTGTAGCTGTTTCTCTCTCCACTTTCCTTGTGTACGGCATGGAAAACAATACAGTATGCGGGATAAGGCTCTCAGCTGTAAACATTACAGATACGCTTTGCGGAAGCCACCCTGACGATGGAATAATGACACTCAGTGTAACTAATACTATGAATGAGAGCGTAAATCTCACTCTCCTATTCTGGGTTAACAACAGCAGGGCAATTGTATTTACGCCTGCAAATACCTCCCTTATCATTAACAGATATGAAGAGGAATACTTAAATGTGCATCTTAAAGGAAACGAGTCGTATCCCTCCCAATATGATGTTAGTTATGAGCTAAAAGCTATTAATGAAACTAACAGCAGTTGTTCTTCCAATGGAACACTCGCCAGCATAAGCGTTGAGGCAATGGCGCCTGTCATAGAAGAGAGCGGGCCGGCGGGCTTAATAAACTCGAGTAACATAATCCTCAGAGCACTAACAGATGAAAATTCGGAGTGCAGGTTCTCCTCCCTCGACGAGCCCTTTGGGATTATGGAGCACACACTCTCGGGCAATGAAAAGGAGCACACAGCCCCTCTTTATCTCTCGGATGGGGGCTACCGCTTTTTCATAAGGTGCAGGGATGCCGCAGGGAACTCCGATAACAGCTCGGCAGAGGCGAGCTTTGAGATTGACACAAAGAAGCCTTCTATTGTATCTTCACTCTCTCTTCTGGATAAGGCGGAGGGGATAGTCCTGATAAATGCCACAACAGACGAGTTCTCTGAGTGCAGGGCAGGCCCGGCCAAGGGCCCATTTGACTCTCTTCCCTGGAGGATGGAGGGGGAAATGCTGAGGCATTCATATGAGACAACCCTTAATGAAGGGTGGCATACAATTACGGTTAAGTGCAGGGACAGTGCAAAAAATACAGGTGAGCGCACACTCGAGACAGAGATTAATCTTGGGATAAAGGCGGATATAAGCATCCTCCGTGATGATGGAGGAGCCGTTCCAATGGAGATGACAGGGGAGGAGGTGCTCAAAGAGGGGGTGTACCTTGTAAAGGTGGAGACAAATAAGGATGTTAGAGAGACGCCAATATTAATGTATTCAATAGACGGCAGGAACTATAAGCAGGTTGCACTTGCGGGGAACGGGAAGGAATGGCACGGCTTCCTTATTGTGAACACCCCCGGAGTAGAGGCAGCAGCGGTGTTCTCCCTAAGGGCGAAGGGGACGCATGGGGAAGAAAGCACAACAATAACATCGGGAAGGGTGTTCCTCATTGACACCAAGAAGCCGCCTGAGCCTGATGCAGTGTACATAAACCTCGAGAACAGGACCCCTGTGCTGAGGTGGCATCAGGAGGGGGAATACAGCCGCTTCAGGATTTACCGCTCAGGAGAGAAATATGTGACATATGCAAATTATTATACCACAACAGGAAAAAGCGGGTTCAGGGATGTTAATGTTTCTCCTGGAAGCTACTATTACAGAATAAGCACTGTTGACGATGCAGGGAACGAAGGCGCCTTATCCTCAGAGGTCAGTGTAAATGTGGGGGCAGATAAAAATGGTGCAGGTAAAAAAAATGGGGCTGAGAAAACAGCTCAGGGGAATGAGATAAGTTCCGTAAAGGACGAAATAAGCAGCACCCTCTCTTTAATCAGAGAATCAAGGGAGAAGATTAAGCTATTGCCCCTCTCCCGGGAACAGGGCATCTTCGCTGTCCTGGGCATTGATAAAACATTCAGCCAGAACATTGAAGAGATGAATAGGATAAGCGAGCTTGTTAATGGCCTCTCCCTGAACCAGAGTGAGGATGCGATTAAGAGGTATTTGGACGGGATAAACCTGCGCATAAAGAAGGTGCTTATGACCACGCCGCGAATGGTGAGCGTTGAAGACAAGTCAGAGTATACCGAGCTGAATGGCAGGGAAGAGCTGGATAAAGTGGGCGGGTTGTTAATTGACCAGGCCCTGATTGACGCTTCTGATATTCCTTTGCTGGCAGGAGAAAACCTCAATAAAAGTATAAAAAAAGAGATTATGAGAATAAGGATAACTCCTCTGGAAGGGGAGGACAGCTATTTCTTAATAGTAAGGGTGAGAGCAGACCTTCCTCCTCGTTCTGTGGTATATGAGTACATCCCAAAGAATGTGGCGATGGACTCCTCGGATATAAGTGCCAGTGCAATGTTCAGGAGTATAATCAGCGATCCGCTTGTCAGATTTGAGAGCGGCGCCTACACATATGGTGTAAGAGGGGATGCGAACATTTCAAGGGCAAAGAAAAGCGTCACCCTCTTAGTGCTTAATGAGACGGATAAAAAGGTGGCTGAAAGGCTGAATAACGGGATAAACTATACTGGGGAGAGTTCAAAGGTAACAGGGATGAGTGTAAGCCCTGCCCAGATAAAAAACAACAGGACAGAAAGCTACAATGAGCTGCTCACCGGGGGGCGCATATTCACAAAAACAGATATAACGCTTATAATTGCAGGAGTGGCGATAATAGTCTCCCTTCTTATTTATTACATCGTCTTCGTGGTGGACATAAAAAGGAATCTTAAGACGATGGTTCTCTTCAACAGGGTTGAGAAAGGGGCGCCCGATGCAGAGACAATAAACAAGGAGGATGAAGAGGTGCTCAAGGAAGCCCGAGAGATAGTTAGGAGCAGTAATAACAAGGAGCTGGAAGGGCTGATAAAGTCAGTGAAGAATGCTGGCATAACAACAGATAAGAATATAAAAACAGGCGCAGTTGAAAATCAGAAAGAGGATGAGGAAAAGGCTTTGATAGATGATTCAGGGGGAGATTCCTCTTTAAATAAAATAAAGGAGAAGATAAAAGAACTAAAAGTATTAAAAGAGGAGGGAAAAAAGGAGGCTGGGGGAGTGTACAGGGAGATAAACGAGATGTACAAGGCGCTTGGAGCTGAGGATAAGAAAATAGTATATGCTCTTCTTAAAGAGGCGCTTTCAGGAGTCAAAGACAAGGATAAGAATAATGAAGATACCAAAAAAGCAGGGGATAACAGTGGGAGCGAATAAAAGCCAGGGGCGCAAATCCTTATCTTGCTTTCTGGTCCTCATAGCTGTACTTATTCTCCTCTCTACGGGGAGGGCAGGCGCCTTTAGTCTCGGCGCAAGCCCGGGCAATGTTAATTTCAGGGATGTTCTCAGGGGGGGCTATGCAGAGGATGTTGTAAGGATAAGCACAAATTCCGACTCCAATGTTACACTCACAATAGACATTCTCGGTGATAAGAAGGACTGGATAAAAATTTCTCCTGCCTCGGGCAGTGCGGTGATATCAAGGACCTCTCCCCTTATGCTGAAGGTTATGACTACCCCTGCCATGGATGCCGCAAACGGGGAGTACACGGCGCTTATAAGAATAAAGGCATCAGAAAGCTCAAAGATAAAGGGTAAGATGGGGAGTGTGGCGCTTACCTCCATCCTCCTCAAGGTGAATATAGGAATCACAGGGAAGGAGATGAGGCGCTGTTTGTTGAGGGGCGCAACGATTAACGATGTGGAGGAGGGTTATCCAATTGAACTGACTGGAAGGATAATCAATAAGGGAAATGTTAGGATAAAACCGAAAATTTACCTTGATGTGTGGGATCAGGAGCAGGAGAATATCGTTCTCTCAAAGACATTCTACGGGGATGAGATTCTTCCGACTACCGGGAGGGATTTTCTTGAGAGGATAAACCATAACCTTACGCGGGGGCAGTACTGGGCTTATATAAGGACAGCTGATTGCGAGGGGAGGAGGGTTTTAACATTCAATGTCGTTAAAGAAGGGGAGATTGTTGACAGGGGCACGCTGGAAACGCTTAGTAGTAAGGTGTGGGCTTATGCAGGGGAGCTTGTGAGGATAAGCGCCCTTTTCAGGAACAGGGGTCCCAGAAGTGTGAAGGCAAGGTTTGAGGGCCAGGTGAGCCTGAATAATAAGATAGTTGAGCTTCTCAATAGCGAGACTCAGATAGTCCCAAGCGGCGAGGAGGGCGCCCTTATTGTTTATTTCAGGCCAAAAAAAGCTGGCAGGTACGAGATAACAGGGAGGGTTAGATACAATGATAAGGTGACATTTGAGAAGGGGACTGTCATAAATGTTAATTACCCCCCTGGCTACAGGACGAGGTCGGTATGGTTCAGGGTGATTCCCATTGTCATTTATCTGCTGCTCCTGTTAATAATCATTCTCCTTATAAGGAAGATAAAGAAGGGATATGATGAGAGGTAGGAAGTTGGCAAAGAATGCGATTAATGGGAAAGAGCTGAAAATAGAGGAAAAGTACAAAAAGAGGATTGAGCAGGCTGAGAAACTACTCACCTCCTCTGTTTCCCCTCCTGTGGGCGGCAGCTCATTTAAGTATATCTCTGATGATGCTGAGAAGGAATTCCTGAGGATAATGGCGAAGATAAGGGATGATTATTATAAGGAGATGGAAAAGGCGGTGGAGGACGAGAAAAGGGCGATTCAGAGGACTGCCAGAATCAGGGCGTTTTTTGCCCCTTTGAAGACGAGGCATTACCTGATTAAGG
>WALR01000065.1 GCA_015522765.1 Candidatus Woesearchaeota archaeon
ATATCAGAGAGAGCACTTGCTCATTTTAAAATAATTTAATGGGACATTTCGCTTTTTCTGAGGAGTGCTAATGAAGCAATGAATATAAAGTACTAGTACTGCTCTTTTTAGAGTAGCGGAGGTAAAAATGAACTTATTTGAAAATTTTGGCTTGAGCCATGAGACGCTTGAGACTATTAAAAAAATGGGGTTTACCAAGCCCACCCAGATTCAGGAGAGGTCGATACCTCACATCCTTAAAGGAGAGAATGTGATTGGCGAGTCAGCCACTGGCTCCGGAAAAACACTTGCATTCGGCTGCGGCATAGTTGAGAATTCAATTCCAAAGGGGGGCCTGCAGGCACTGGTCCTTACACCCACCAGGGAGCTTGCAGAGCAGGTAAAGGACTCGCTTGCCCGGCTTGCAGGCTATAAGCGTCTTAAGGTTGCGGCGGTCTACGGCGGTGTCTCTATTAATCCCCAGATTGACGCATTGAGACATGCAGAGGTGGTGGTTGCCACCCCCGGGAGGATGCTCGACCATCTTCAGAGAGGGACCATCAACACATCGAAGATTAAGATTTTTGTGCTGGACGAGGCGGACAGAATGCTTGACATGGGGTTCATAGACGATGTCGAAAGGATAATTAAGGCGTGCCCCTCACGAGAGCAGACACTGTTCTTCTCTGCAACGATTCCCCCCTCCATAAAGAGGCTTGCAAGCAGGTACATGGAGAACCCAGTGAGTGCCTCAGCGAAAAACCTTGTTGATCCTGAAAAGCTTGAGCAGATATACTATGATGTTCCGAAAGGGATGAGGCTCTCCCTTCTTATCCATTCTCTTAAAGAGGAGAAAGAAGGGCTTGCAATGGTTTTCTGCAATACGCGAAGGACGGTCAGCTTTCTAGCCACAAATCTCAGGGCGAATGGCATCAATGCCGTCGCAATCCACGGAGGGCTCTCCCAGAGCAAAAGAATGAACAATATAAAGATGTTCAATGAGGGCAGGAAAGAGGTGCTTATATGCACAGATGTAGCTGCGCGCGGCCTGCACATAGAGCATGTATCCTATATTTACAACTATGACCTGCCCTCCACCCCCAAGGATTATGTGCACAGAATAGGGCGAACCGCGAGGGCAGGGGAAGAGGGGAAAGCGATAAACCTCCTCTCTGAGCAGGACCATGACAGCTTCTCAAGGATTCTTTCTGACTACTCTACCTTCAACATAAAGAAGACGAAGAGGCCCTACCTTGAGCGTGTTGTTCCGATAAAAACCCGCTTTGAGGATAACGACAGGAGGAGGTCCTCTTCCTGGCAGAGGAGAAAGCCCAGGCGCAGTTACCCGAGGCAGAGCTATTCAAGGCGCGGCTGACGCTTTCTGGCCGTCCTGCATTCTCTGGCAGGGCATATTGGAAATTCTGAGATTGGATTGTAATAGGCAAAAACTATTTATACCCCTGTTTTATCTTTGCATTTATGAGGGATAAAGAGGTTGTCATACCAAGGATAAGGGGAAAGGCGAGGCTTGTTGTGCTTGTTTCAGGAAGCGGAACAAATCTTCAGGCAATAATCAACGCCGTGGATAAGGGCAGTCTCAGGGCAGAGATTAAGGCAGTGGTGGCGGACAGGAAATGCTATGCTGTCGAGAGAGCTCTTAAGAGGGGGATCCCCGCCTATATTGTTGAGAGGGGCGCCCTTTCCCGCGAGTCGCATGAGAGAGAGATACTAAAAATAATAAGACTGGCTGACCCCCACCTGATAGTTCTTGCAGGGTATATGCTGCTCCTCTCCAAATCGTTTGTAAAGAAGTTTAGATATAAAATAATCAACATCCACCCTGCGCTTCTGCCGGCCTTTCCAGGAACGCACGGCTATGAGGACGCCTGGGAATACGGAGTCAAGGTGAGCGGGTGCACGGTCCACTTTGTAGATGAGGAGATGGACCACGGCCCCATAATCATCCAGAAGCCCCTGCTTGTGCGGGAGGACGACACCCTTGAGAGCTTTAAGAAGAGGGGGCTCAGAAATGAGCACATAGCCTTTCCCAAGGCAATAAAGATGTTTATTGAGGGGAGGCTTGTTATTAAGGGGCGAAGGGTTGCTATAACTGGGAAGGCGGGTAGATGAAAAGGCTGATGTTTGTAACAGGAAACAGTCACAAGTACAGCCAGCTGAAGGCATTGCTCTCTGGCTACAAGGTAGAGCTGGTTCAAAAGAGAATTAACTATCCTGAGGATAAGGAGAGGAGCGGTGACGAGCTGGTGATGAACGCGCTTAACTATTTAAGGGAGAGGGTCAAACAGCCTTTCTTCCTTGAGGACACATCCATAAAGTTTAAGGCATATAAGAATTTCCCTGGCAATATGCCTAAGTACATATTTAACGCTCTCGGCTATAAAGGGATATTCAAACTTCTCAGAGGAGAAGACAAAAGAGCAGAGTTCATCTCGCGGATAGGGCTCATGATTGATGACGAGAGTTTCATATTTAGGGGGAATATGCACGGGAGGATAATCCTCAATGTGAGGAATAAGAATCGCAATGTTCTTCCTTACGAGAGGATATTCATGCCTGAGGGCTATTCAAGGAGTATTTCAGATATGAAAGCTGAGGAGAAGCTTAAGTTTCTTCACAGGGCTGTAAGTGCAAGGAAGATGATTGCCTTGCTTGAGAAAAAGGGATTTTTGAGGAGGAGTAAAAATGGAGCATAAAACCGCGTTGGTTTCTGTTTACAATAAGGAGGGCGTAGCTGATTTTTGCAGGAGCCTTGTTTCTTTGGGATGGAAGATAGTCTCAACTGGCGGAACATATAAACACCTTAAGGATGAGGGTATAAATGCAACCCCTGTATCAGAGATAACAGGCTTCCCAGAGATACTTGGGGGGCGTGTTAAGACACTGCACCCGAAGATTCATGCAGGCATCCTTGCCAAGAATACAGCAGAGCATAACCGTGAACTCGGGGAGAAGGGGATTGGGAGGATAGACATGGTTGTCGTTAACCTCTACCCCTTCAAGAGGGTGGTGTCATCTAATCATGACCTGGACGATGCCCTTGAAAACATAGATATAGGCGGCCCTACGATGATAAGGGCAGGGGCAAAGAATTTCATGCAGGTGATTGTCCTGACCAGCCCTGATGATTACAATAAGGTCATTAAGGAGCTTAAGAGCAATGGCGACCTTATGAGAGAGCTAAGGGAGGAGCTCGCCCTAAAGGCATTCTCCCATACTGCCGACTATGATGTCGCAATAGCCAACTACTTTAATTCAAGAAGGGGGGAGGCGCTCCCCGAGAAGCTACTTATAGCTGCGGATAAAAAAATTGCTTTAAGGTACGGCGAGAACCCCCACCAAATGGCGGCTTTTTACGCGGGCAATAGCTTTACAGATAATTTTCATAAGCTGCAGGGAAAGGAGATAAGCTTCAACAACATGGTTGATATAGACGCCGCAGTCTCCCTCATAATGGAGTTTGACGAGCCGACTGCTGTAATCCTTAAGCACACTAATCCATGCGGGGCAGCCTCATCAGTAAGGCTTGCTGATGCATACAAACTTGCGCTTAGCTCTGATCCCCTCTCAGCATTTGGTAGCATAATAGCATTTAACCGTGAGGTTGACGGAGAAACAGCATTAGAGGTTGTTAAAAACTTTGTGGAGGTTGTTCTCGCCCCCTCTTTCTCAGATGAGGCGCTTAAAATACTCTCCTCAAAGCAGAATATGCGCGTTATCCGTGCGGATTATAATGCCATAAGACAGAAGATGACAGTGAAGAGTTGCCTTAACGGATTCCTCTATCAGGATGCAGACCTCTCATCCCTTGATTTATCCTCAGTTAAGGCGGTGAATGGGGAGCTCCCCGAAGGAAAAACCATGGAGGATGTGCTTTTTGCCTGGAAGCTGGTTAAGCACACCAAGAGCAACGCGATTGTTCTGGTCAAGGACAAGAAGCTGCTCGGTTCAGGCGCAGGCCAGATGTCAAGGGTGGATTCTGTAAGAATCGCCTTTGAGAAAGCCAAGAGGTTTAGCCATGATATTAGCGGCGCAGTCCTCGCGTCCGACGCCTTCTTCCCCTTCAGAGACAGCATAGATATCATTGCAGAAAAGGGCGTTTCCATTGTTGTTGAGCCGGGCGGCTCAAAGCGTGATGATGAAGTAATAAAAGCATCAGAGGAGCATGGGATAACCCTGCTCTTTACAGGGAGGAGGGTGTTTAAGCATTAGGGGGTGTTAATATGAAGATTCTTGTTACAGGCGCCGCAGGATTCATCGGCTCTAATATTGCGCTGGAGCTTGAGAAACAGGGGCATGAGGTTTATGCCCTGGACAACTTCTACAACTCCGACTTCAGAAATCTCATCGGCCTGAAGGGTGAGATAATATATGGGGATATTACTGACAGGGAGATATACACTGGGTTGCCTGTTGTTGATGCTGTGGTGCACCAGGCGGCGATAACTGACACAACCATAATGGACCAGGCATTTATGATGAGGGTGAATGTCGAGGGCACAAGGCTCCTTCTGGATTATGCGAAGAGGATAAAGGCAAGGTTTGTTTATGCCAGCTCTGCCGCCCAGTACGGCAACGGCCCTGTTCCCATGAAGGAGTCGCAGAAGAGAATGCCTGAGAACATATACGGCTTCTCAAAGTATGCTATGGACAACTTATGCATGCAATACTCATCTGACATTAATGTCATAGGATTGAGATACTTTAATGTGTATGGACCGAGAGAGCAGCACAAGGGCGGACCTGCAAGCATGGTGTTCCACCTGGCTCTTCAGATGATGGATGGTAAACGCCCAAGGGTTTTCAGGGCAGGCCAGCACGAGAGGGACTTTGTTTATGTCAGGGATGTTGTAAGGGCTAACCTCCTCTCGTTGGATTATGAGGGAAGCGGCGTCTTTAACATAGGGAGCGGCAGGGCTGAGTCATTTAATACCCTCATAGGGTTTATTAACGAGAGCCTTGGTACAGACTACCCCCCCGAGTACTTTGAGAACCCCTATCCATTCTACCAGAACAAGACAGAGGCGGATATTTCACTTGCGAAGAAAGAGCTTGGCTACACCCCTCGATATCCCCTTAAGAAGGGGGTTGAGGATTACATTGCCTGGCTCAGGAATCCGCCATTCAGGGTTGAGGAAAAAAGGGCAGAACACAAATAGGTTTTATCCACATCCTTTGCTCTTCTCCTCCCTCTCAGGGGCGGCATATTAATCCTTCTCCTCCACATGGACAATATCGCCTATAAGCAGTGTATGGTCGCCTGCTTCCTCTTCTCTTAGCAGGGTGCACTCAATCGTTTTGTACGCTTCCAAAATAACAGGGCAGTCTATCTTCTCCCCCTCCCTCTTTGTCAGTCCTGTAAGCATGAACTTGTCTGTGTGCCTGCTCTCTGTCCTTGCGCACTCCTTAACTGCCTCCCTGTATTCTGCCCCCATAAAATTAACAGAGAAAACCCTGCTCTTTCTGGCGAGTTCAAGCACAAAGGAGTTGTTCCTTACAGCAACTAAGTAGAGGGCTGGCTCAATAGACACCATTGTATGAAAAAAGGTCGATGTCACCCCATCTTTCACGGCCGTTCTCCCCATTATCTCTGCCTCTGCCCTTGAACAGACAAGCACTGCATGCATTCCTTCTTTTAGCTCCTCTTCATGCATAAGAACACCTCGTCTATTCCTGTATTTATATC
>WALR01000066.1 GCA_015522765.1 Candidatus Woesearchaeota archaeon
CCCCTCGAGGGTGCACATCCTGAACCTTCCTATTCCCATCCTCACAGCGCTCTTTATGTTATCCACCACTAGGGTGTCCCCGAATACGAATGAGAATGCATTGAGAAACCTTTTATCAAACTTTATGAGGTCAAGTGCCTTTCCTATTACCCCCTCTTTTTTTAGCTCCTCATCGCTGATGTCAATGCTCTTCCTTTTTATCTTGTTTAAAGGGAGGAATGTCGCGCTTCCCAGCCTGCTCTTCTTGAGGTAGGAGATGCACTGGGCGGCAACCCTGTCATTCTCGACAACAATCGCGTTTACCCTCTGCCCCGCAGCCGTCTCAAGTGCGAGCTGATAAGCTGATTGAACGCTCCCTAAATTTGCGATTGTGTCATAAACCCCCTTAAACCTTGACTTGTTCTCGATTATTGAGCGGACCGCTATGTTCATCCCCGCGCTGTCTTTTATGCTGGCTGATTTTACCTTGAGTTTTTCCAGCTTTTCTTTTATGCTGAACAGCTTTTCCCTTGCGTTTGCAAGCTGGGATGCCTTTTCCGACTCCTTGTTGATGGCGTTGCTCAGCTCTAACGCCAAATGCTTGAATAGAACCTTTTTTTCTTTTACCCCCTTTAAGGCGTCAGACTTGTCCTTGCTTATCTTCCTTATCTTCGCCATCCGCTCATTGATTGTGCTTAACTGATACTCCGCCTTGTCTTTCTCCCGCATGCTCTCCTGCTGTCTTTCTCTCAGCTCCTGAACCTGCTTCTGAAGTTCGTCTGCTTCACTCTCTATTCCCTCAATCTCCTTCTCAAAGGAGCTGATCTCATCGAGCCCCTGCTTCTTCCTTAGCTCGGAGAGTTTTTCCTGCACATTTTTTATCTCTTTCTCGAGCTGCTGCTTCTTTATCATTAAATTATTCTTCTCCTCGTGGAGCTTGTTTATCTTTTCATCTATCTCAAGGAGGCTGTTGTTGAGCTGGGTCTTCCTTGAGTCAAGCTTCAGCAGCTCTTGCTCAATTGATGCAAGCCTGCTCTTATTTGTCCCTATGTGAACCCTTAAATCCTCAATCTCCTTGTGCAGCTTTGCCTGGTCGCCCTCGCCAGAACTCTTAATCTTCTCGCTTATCTCCTTTATCTCCTTCTTGTAGGACTCAGCCATTTCCCTTAGCTTGCCGAGTTTCTCCTCTATGCTCTTTATCTCCCTCTCGAGCCTATCCTTGTCCTTCTCTTTCTTCTCTATCTCGCTCTTCTTCCTGTTTATCTGGAGCTTGAGGAGGGCAGCAGAGTACTCCCTCTTCCTGTCATTAACATCCTTATACTTGAGCGCCTCATCCCTCTCCTTCTTGAGTTCATTCAGGTAGGTCCTTCTCTCAGTCAGGATTATCTCTGCCTCGCTGAGCTTCCCGTCAACCTTTTCAAGCTCGTTAATGGCCTTTGCCTTCTTCTTCTCGTACTCGCTTATTCCAATAACATTCTCTATTGTCTCTCTTCTCTCAACCGGGGACATCTCAACGAATCTTGTTATATCACCCTGCAGGATGATGTTGTAGCCGTCAGGGTTTATCTTTGCCTGAAAGAGCAGCTCTAGGATTTCCTGCCTTGTCACCCTCTTGTCGTTTATCATGTAAATGCTCTGTCCCCCCTTCCTCACCTTCCTGGTTATCTTGACCTCATTGGAATCAACCGAGAACTCCTTTTGCGAGTTGTCAAAGAAGATGCTTACCTCCCCCTCTTTTGCAGGGCTTAACTTCTTTCCGCCGTTGTATATCAGGTTCTCTGACTTCTCTGCGCGTATCGCCTTGGACGAGCCCTTACCAAGCACAAAGCAGACAGCATCGAGGACATTGCTCTTGCCAGAACCATTAGGCCCGAGAATGCAGTTATATCCATTGCTGAATACCATCTCAGTCTTATTTGCAAAAGACTTGAATCCCTTCATCACCAGTCTTTTTATTATTGTCATCTTAATCCTTCCCTGAGCCGGATATTCCTATCTCCACCTTAACATTTATAAAATAATCGGTCAATTCATTATCGTTTTTGTCTTGGGGGCTTTAGTCAACAGCCATTACCTCTTAAAAAAAGAGAGGCTCCTCTGGTTTTTTTTCTGAGCGGCATTCTTCCATGACGACCAGCTTTTCCTGAAGAAGGGGTACTTCGAGTAGTTCTCCCTTAAGAATGCCCTTGTAAAGGGGTCGCTTGGATAGCCTGACCCAAAGTCAACCCCGTATTTTCTTTTGAGTTTTTCTATCTCTCTGTCCCTTGTCACCTTTGCGAGTATTGAAGCGGCGGAAACAACAGGGTGGTTTAAGTCAGCCTTATTCTCGGCCACTACCTCAATCTTTAATCCCTCTGTGAGCCTCTCTATGAGCTGCCTGTAAGCAGAGGTGTTATTTGAGGGGGAGTCAAGGACGACCCTTTGCGGCTTCAGCCTCTTTATTATTGAGGCGCTTACAGCCGCCTCCAGCTTGTTGAGGTTGTTTGTGTCGCTCTCAACAGCATTGTCTATCTCCATTGGGCTTATTTTTTCTATCACAAAGTCCTTTGCGATATCCTTCACTACATTGAACAGCCTCTCCCTCTCGTCCCGCGATAACAGCTTGGAATCCTTAATTCCCAGCTCCCTCAGCTTCCCGCTGTCCGCCTCGTCAATGACAACACCTGCTATGACCATGGGCCCAATCACAGGACCCCTCCCTGCTTCGTCTATCCCTCCTAAGGCGATTCCCATTCCTCTTGTTCTTGCGGCTCTATTAAAAAATCTTTTGTTGCTACTTTTCAGAAAAAGGGATATAGCGGGGAGAGGATTTGAACCTCTGACCTGAGGGTTATGAGCCCTCCGGGCACTCCTAACTGCCCCACCCCGCTCTGTCAGCGTGATTATTAATTATTGGTTTCGATAATAATATAAAAGTCTTTCCTTCTGCGCTGTTTTATATCCGGGATTATGCTCCTGATAAATTTACTGCGAAATAATTTCCGGGCACTACAGAAGAAAGCTTCCATAGAAAGATTTTTAAATGTGCATTCATAAACAGCACTTATGAAACTCGTTTGTAATAAGTGCGGCTACAGGTTTGAGAGTGAGAGGATACCAGAGGTGTGCCCCTACTGCGGGGAGAGGGGCGCGATAACCAGGGAGAAAAGCGCCCAGGAGATTATCGACGAGGTCGCTGTTGACACTGATAAGCAGGGGAATAAACAGGGGGAATAAAGAGGGGGAATAAACAGGGGAGCGAGACTCCTGCACTTAACCTGCACTTAACCTGCACTTAACCTATACAATTGGCTTATATGATTATTTCTGGGGGAAAGCATGAATAATTTCAGGGTAGAGAGGGATTCAATAGGAGCGTTCAGGGTTCCTGCGGACGCCTATTATGGAATATTCACAGAGCGGGCCCGCCAAAATTTCAGGATAAGCCATTCTAAGATGCCTATTGAGATTATAAGGTCCCTTGCCCTCATAAAAAAAGCAGCTGTCATGGCAAATGTGCGTCTGGGGAAGCTCGCTAAAAAGAAGGGGGACGCGATAATAAGGGCCGCTGATGAGGTAATAAAGGGGAAGTATGATGACGAGTTTATTCTGGACGCCTTCCAGGCAGGCGCGGGCACGAGCTCGAACATGAATGTAAACGAGGTAATAGCGAACAGGGCGACTGAAATCCTCGGGGGCAGGAAGGGGCAGTACATTGTCCATCCCAATGACGATGTCAATATGTCGCAGAGCTCAAACGATGTTTTTCCTGTAGCCATAAGGATAACAGCCTATATGCTTTCTCTCAAGCTTTTAAGGGAGGTTCATCTTCTGGGAGAGGCGCTGAAAGAAAAGAGGGCTGAGTTTCGCGGCGTTAAGAAGGTGGGGAGGACACACCTCCAGGACGCTGTTAATATTAATGTGGGCGACGAGTTTAGGGGCTATGAAGGTGTTGTAATGAGGGAGCACTCGCATATAAAAGCGGCGGCAGGAGAGCTACTGGAGCTAAATCTCGGCGCCACTGCAGTGGGCAACGGCATTAACACGCCCAAAGGCTTTAAGAGGGAGATAATCAATGCCATACGCAGGATGACAGGCATAAAGTTCAGGGAGGGGAGGAACCTCTTTGAGCTTACCCAGAGCCACAATTCCCTGCTTAACTTCTCGTCTGCATTGAGAAACCTCGCTGTTGGAATTGACAAGATATGCAATGATATGCGCCTGCTTTCATCAGGACCTCTGGCAGGCTTTAATGAGATTCTCCTTCCAAAAGTCCAGCCCGGGAGCAGCATCATGCCCGCCAAGGTCAACCCAAGCATCCCCGAGGCGGTTAATATGGCCTGCTACAGGGTAATAGGAAACGACACTACTGTAATGATGGCGGCTAATGCCGGCCAGCTCGAGTTAAATGTTATGACACCTGTAATCGCGTTCTCACTTGTTGAATCAACCAGAATTCTGGAGAACGCCATTGAGACATTAAGGAAAAAGGCGATAGCAGGGCTTAAGGTCAATGAGAAGCGTCTCAAAGAGACGGCCTCCTCGAATGTGATGGATTACACAAGGCTGGCGCCTAAACTCGGCTACTCAAGGGTTGCAGAGCTTATTAAGAAGAAGCTCAAAGAGTTAAAGTGAGAGCAGGCTGATGTTACTTCTGACTTCCTCTGCGGCCGCTTTGAGCTTTTCCATCGTATCATGGTCAAGCTCAAATATCTCTACCTTCTCCACTCCTCTGGAGGATATAACCGCGGGCACCCCTATGAACACATCATTAATTCCGTACTCCCCCTCTAAATAGGCAGATACAGGCATCTCCTCCCTGCTGTCATTCGCTATTGCCATCACCATTTTTGCTATGGCTGATGCAGGGGCAAAATAGGCTGAGCCCTTCTTAAGATACTTCACTATCTCTGCTCCCGCGTTTATTGTTTTCTCAATAATCACTGAGAGTTCGCTATCGCTTAGAAACTCTGTTATTGGCTTTCCCTTCACAGTTGTTTTGTCTATTACAGGAACCATGTGGTTTCCGTGGGAGCCGAGCACAACAGCGTCGATATCTTTCGGTGAGCAGTCGAGCTCCTCAGCGATGAAGCTCTTAAACCTCGCGGTGTCGAGCATCCCTGCCATTCCCATCACCCTGCTCTTCCCGAAGCCCGTTATTTTCATGACTAAATACGCCAT
This sequence comes from Candidatus Woesearchaeota archaeon, assembly GCA_015522765.1. GTDB lineage: Archaea > Nanobdellota > Nanobdellia > Woesearchaeales > WALR01 > WALR01. The sequence goes on from WALR01000066.1 coordinate 5,140, forward strand.
TACATCAAGGGGGTTTGTAACCACGATAATAGTCGAGTTTGGGGCAAGGCTCTTTATGCTGGTTGAGATTCCTCTTATTATGCCGGCGTTTTTGTTCAGAAGGTCCGCCCTGTCCATTCCCGGCATTCTCGGGAAGCCGAACCACGACAATATCAGAGTCTTTGATTAGTGATATGTCTGTTGTCCCCCTCACACTTGAGGCGCTCTCGAACAGGGGCATTGCATGGTTGATGTCCATTGCCTTGCCCTTCACACTTTCAACAATGTCGACCAGGACAATGTCCGCGAAGTTCTTTGTCGCAAGGAGAAACGCGGTGGTCGCCCCCACCATCCCCGCACCTATAATGCTTATCTTCATACTACCCCCCCTTGTTTTTCTCGAATAACTCTAAGGTGTTTTCAAGCAGCATTGTGACTGTCATTGGGCCCACGCCGCCGGGTACAGGAGTGATGAATCCTGCGACCTCCCCCACATCGTCATCAACATCTCCAACCAGCTTCCCGTCCACCCTGTTTGTCCCTACATCAATCACGACCGCGCCCTCCTTCACCATCTCTTTTTTTATGAGCCCCGCCTTTCCGACAGCAACAACTAAGATGTCCGCCTCTCTTGTTATCCTTCCCAGCTCCCTTGTTCTCGAGTGGCAGATTGTAACCGTTGCATTTCTTCTTAGCAGAAGCATAGCGGCCGGCTTCCCGACAATGTTGCTCCTCCCAACGACAACGGCTTTCTTCCCCTCAATATCAATTCCTGTCTCTTCAATAAGCTTCATTATCCCCTTTGGAGTTGCAGGTATGACCCCGCTAATGCCCGCAAACAGCTTTCCCATGTTTAGTGAGGTGAATCCGTCCGCATCCTTCTCAGCCCGTACACTCTCAACAACCCTCTGCGTGTTCATTCCCTTAGCCAGGGGAAGCTGGACTATCATTCCTGTTATTCTTTCATCCCTGTTAAGCTGTTCAATCTTTTCTATTAGCTCGTCCTCGCTGATATCATTGTTAAGGTGAACATGGACTGCTCTTATCCCGACCTCTCCTGCGGCTTCTATTTTCTTAGAAACATAAATGTTTGAGGCAGGGTCATTACCAACCTGCACGATGGCAAGGCCGATATCAGGATTCCCTAGGGAGGCTATTCTTCTTTTTATTCTCTTCTTCTCCCTCTCTGCAATTTCCCTCCCATTAATTATCGCCGCCATTTTCAGTACCAGTCGTAGAGCGGGAACTGGGAGGAAAGCTCCCTCACATCCCCTTTTATCTTTGCAAGCATCGCTTCATCATTGACACCTGATATTGCCCTGCCTATCAGTTCAGCCACCTCTTTCATCTCTCCCTCCTTCATCCCGCGGGTGGTAAGTGCGGGCGTTCCGAGCCTTATCCCGCTCGGGTCAAATGGGCTTCTTGTGTCATAGGGAATCATATTCTTATTAACGGTTATCCCAGCCTTGTCAAGGGCGGCCTCTGCCTCCTTGCCGCTTACCCCCTTTTTTGTCAGGTCAATCAGTATGAGATGGTTGTCTGTCCCCCCTGACACGAGTCTTAAGCCTTCCTCCATGAGCCCCTCTGCAAGTGCCTTGGCGTTCTTAACTATCTGGGCTGCGTAATCCTTGAATTCAGGCTTAAGTGCTTCGCTGAATGCAACTGCCTTCGCAGCTGTAACATGGTTGTGGGGTCCTCCCTGCATGCCCGGAAAGACCGCCCTGTCAATTGCCTGGGCGAACTTCTCCTTGCACATAATCATCGCCCCTCTCGGCCCCCTAAGCGTCTTATGAGTGGTGGTTGTGACGATATCTGTGAAAGGGAAAGGGCTCTTATGGACTCCGCCCACGACGAGCCCTGCTATGTGGCTTATGTCCGCCATGCTCATTGCTCCTGCTTCCTCTGCAATCTCGCTGAATGCCTTGAAATCTATCTCTCTTGGATATGCAGTAGCTCCTGAGAGTATGAGCTTCGGCTTCTCTTTAAGGGCGAGCTTCCTCACCTCGTCATAGTCGATGAGTTCTGTCTCCCTGTCAACGCCGTACTGGACGAAGTTGTACGCCCTTCCTGAAAAGTTGACCTTGTGGCCGTGCGTGAGGTGCCCCCCCTGCGAGAGGTTCATCCCCATCACCTTGTCCCCGAAGTTGAGGAGTGCAAAGTAAACCTCTATGTTCGCCGGGCTGCCCGAGTAGGGCTGGACATTCACATGCTCGGCTCCGAAGAGTTTCTTGGCGCGCTCTATTGCAAGGCTCTCAACGGCATCAACAAACTCGTTACCGCCATAGTACCTCTTGTGAGGGTAGCCCTCAGAGTACTTGTTCGTGAATACGCTGCCTAAAGCCTGGAGCACTGCCCTGCTGACAAAGTTCTCGCTTGGGATAAGCTCAAGCCCCTGGTTCTGCCTTTTTGATTCATTAAGCAGCGCCTCCCACACCTCTTTATCCTCTTCAGATAAGCTCTCCCTGAAGCCCATGGAAACCACCTCTGCGTTTTATACCTCTCTTCTATCTTATAGCTAGGCAATATTTATTATTCTTTCCTCGCTTATAACCATATCCACATCAACATCCCTCTCCTCAGAGGGAATCCTCTCGAATACCTGGCACTCGAATGAGAGCCCAATCTTAAATGTTTCTTTTTTTCCCGCCTCCATCCTCTTAAGCAGGATGTCATAATAACCCCTGCCCCTTCCGAGGCGCCTCCCCTCGATGTCAAACGCCCTTGCAGGAACAATGGCTAAGTCAAGCCTGGAGAGCCCCCTGAAAACCCTGCCTTCAGGCTCAACAATGCTTCCTTCTTTTTTCATGAGCCTCTCAAGTTCTTCTAATGAATTTATCCTTCCTACACCGATGACTCCTCCTCTTGTCAGGGGAAGGTAAAGCTTCACCCCCCTCCTGAGGAGTGTTCTTAAAAGTCCCTGGGTCTGCACCTCATCTTTCATGCTGTAGTAGGCAAGGATGCTGCCAGCATTCTCCACCTCTTTAATGAGGAGCAGCTTCTCAATGATTGCTCTGCTCTTCTCCCTTTTCTCCTCCTCGCCCATGCCTCTTATTCTTTCCCTGACAATCTTTCTTATGCGCTCCTTCTCCGCTTTAATATGGTTTCCCGCCATTTATTGTTCTTCCTCACTCTCCTCCCTGCTTAGGAGGCTGTTCATGTGGCTTATCCTTTTCTCTATTAATCTCCTTGTGCCTATATCCGTTCTGTGGTATATGTCGCCCTTAATGCCCTTTATTCCTGTCTCTGCTATTTGTTCTGCCTCCTCGAGGGAGTCGGCTATCCCGAGGCAGGCTATTGCGCGGCTCCCTGTCATGTACAACCCATCATCCTTCTCCTCGACAGAGCCGTAGTAAATCCCTGCCTCCCCTGTTGAGAATATCTCCACCTTCGCCCCCCTCACAGGGTTAACAGGGTAGCCCTCTGGCACGGCGTATTTGCACACTGTCGCCTTCTCCTCAAATTCAAGGTTGATTGTGTCGAGCTTCTGTTCGATTATGGCTGTGCACACATCTAAGAAGTCATTCTTGAGAATTGGCAGGACATTCATCGCCTCTGGATCTCCGAATCTGGCGTTATATTCGAGCAGCATCACCCCCCTTGCAGTTCTCATAAAGCCGCCGTATATAACCCCTTTGTAGGGCTCTCCCATGTTCTCCCCAAGAGCTTTGACAACCTTTTTTGTTATTTCAAGCGCAGCCTCATAGCTCTCTTTATCTATGAATGGCAGGAGATGGTCCCTGCACGAGTAGCTGCCCATTCCCCCTGTATTTGGCCCGCTGTCATCCTCGAATGCTCTTTTATGGTCCTGGGCGAGGGGCATTGGCAGCACGCTCACGCCGTCTGTCAGGCACTGGAGGCTGAACTCCTCCCCTTCGAGTTTCTCTTCTATAACTACCTTCTGCTTGGATGATATTATCTTAAGTGCGTACTCTATCCCCTCATCAACACTCTTAAGATGCTCCCCCGATACCTTCACTCCCTTTCCCCCTGCAAGTCCGTCAGGCTTAACCACGAATCCCAGCCCCTCGTCGTTCAGCTCAGTTATGAACTCTGCTACTCCCTTGTCCTCTGAGAAGACCTTGAATTTTGGCAGGCCGCCTATTCCATGCTCCTGCATGAGCCCCCTTGTGAATGCCTTGCTTGTTTCAACCATCGCAAGATTTTTTTTAGGGGACGCACATTTTATTCCCTGCTCCTCCAAGAAGTCGACTATGCCCGCGTTCAGCGGCCCCTCCGGCCCTATAAATGCTATATCCGGCTTTTCTTCGTTAACAAACTCCTTAAGCGCCTCAAAGTCGTCCAGTGGGGCTGTCTTCATCCTGGAGGACAGCTCTCTGAGCCCCGGATTCATTAATGAGGAGAATACAATAATCTCCGGCTTATGAGCGCTCCTTGAGAATGCCTCTGCTATTGCCTGCTCTCTTGCCCCGTTGCCGACTACTAAAACCTTCATGAATATCACCCCATAATAAAATTTGCCTAACTAATATTTAAGCATTGTTGTGCCTAAAAAAGCCTGTTGACGGCTTCTGTTCCAAAAGTATTTTATTATCGCTGTGGTTCCTGCTCTTTATGGCAAAGGTATTTGTAAAGAGTATGGGCTGCTCGAACAACATGTTTGAGGGGCAGTTAATAGAGGGCATGCTAGACGAGGCTGGCTATGAAATAATCAAATATGAGGATGAGGCAGACCTGGTTGTGATTAACTCCTGCACTGTCAAGGGCATAACAAAGGTGATGAGGGAGGTTAGGGATGCTACTTCAAGGGGCAAGAAGATTATTGTCGGTGGCTGTGTCACATCAGACCTTGAGGAGGCTTTAAGTGGAAGGGGGATAGGGCTTATTGATACCCATACAATCCCTGAAGTTGGGAGGGTGGCTTCAAGTGTTATGGAGGGCAGACCGATTAGAATAATGGGGATAAGGCCCTCCGTAAAGCTCGGTCTCAAGAAGGGTTACTTTAGCAGTGTCATATCTATTGTTCCAATCTCCCAGGGATGCAATCTCAGATGCACATACTGCTCTGTGAAGAATGTTAAGGGCAGGCTCGTAAGTTTCAGCCCTGACAAGATAATAAATGAGATTAAGGGGGAGCTCTTCTCAGGCCACAAGGAGATATGGCTGACGAGCCAGGACAACGGCTCGTACGGTTTTGACAATAGGGAATATGGAAGACTCCCCGGGCTTCTTAACAGGATAAGCCTCATAAGAAAGAGGTTTTTTGTCAGGGTTGGGATGGCTAACCCCCTTTTTGTGAGGTTGTATGCTGACGAGCTTATTAAAGCGTACAACTCCGAGAGGATATTCAGGTTTCTCCATCTGCCTGTTCAGTCTGGAAGTGATGCTGTTCTTCTTGATATGAAGCGCGGCTACAGGGTGTCCGCATATGAGCAAATAGTGAATAAGTTCAGGAAGGCATACCCATTGATGACTTTCTCAAC
>WALR01000067.1 GCA_015522765.1 Candidatus Woesearchaeota archaeon
AATAAATAGGGGAACTAGGGGTAATGAAGAGCAACTAAAGCAACGATTAACTAATCTAAATAAAAAGAAGAAAACTATCAAAGCAGTAATGAAGGAAAGAGCCGACGCAAAGTCTGACATGATGACAGATTTTATTCTTGAGAGCGAGATGTCTGCCTGGATTAATCAGGTATTTGACGACTGGTTTGGAGACTACTCCTTCGGACTCCCCACAGGGGTGTGCAAGGCAATGGGCTACTCCTCTTCGCTTAAGATGACAACAAAAACAAAGAATGCCCTCTCCTTATTCGGCCAGAACTTAACCACAATCTCCTCTTTCACACCCTCAATGAGGCCCTATGATGAAGCAGTGAAGGAGCTGCTCACAAACACGAGGTTCAGGGATGCCGCCGGGGAGAAGGACCAGATTAGCGAGGACATATACAGTTATGCCTTTGATGTGAAGCTGAGCTCTGAGAGGGACAACCTGAAGTATGCGGTCTACTTATACAATAACTGCACTCCTCGGGAGAAGTCTCTCATAGATGAGAGGACGATTCTCCATGCAAATAATGCTATTCTGAGGTTTTACGGGAGCAATCTTGTGTTTCACTGCAGTGATGGGCCGTGCAGGTTTAACGAGGCATGCGTGAAGTGGGAGGACGAGAGCTTTGAGCAGGCGGTCAGTAATGGCGGCTGTTTCCCGCTTAATCACGGGACAGGATTTCTCAACGGGAGCAGCTGTTAGTTTTATAGAGGATAAAACCAGATAAAAATCGAAAGATATATAAAGTAGCTCCTCTAAGAGTAGCATAAGATTGTTTAATTGGTTTTTGTGAGATATGGAATAAACATTGAGAGGGGTAAACATGGCACAAAAAGTTGCAAAGGTAGGAATAGACAAAGAGCCGGGATATCTGTACTTCGTGGATAAGAACGGAGACATCTCAAGGGCAGTGATGGCAAGAGGCGGAAAGAAGGCAAGAAAGGGCTCAAAAAAGGTCGCCAAGGTAGGTGTTAAGAAAGAGGCGGGCTACCTCTACTTCGTGGACAAGCATGGAGACATCTCAAGGGCAGTGATGGCAAGAGGCGGAAAGAAGAGGAAGAAAAAGGCAAAGAAGAAGGTAGCGAAGAAGAAGGCAGTCAAGAAGAAGGCCAAGAAAGCTGCAAAGAAGAAAAGAAGGTAATCATACTTATTTTGATTTTTTATTATTTTTCTTTTTATCCTTATTCTCTCATCTTAAACACTCTGACAGCCACATAAATAAGGTAGAATATGCCTGCAAGGAGGTAGATTGGAACATAATCATACCTCTTCTTAATAACTGTGCTTGTTGAGTCCTTCTTTATCCTCTCGAATACACCCTTCACATCAAGGGGGGAGAACACCTGGCCACCCTCTGATTTTATCGAATTGAAGAAATCTGCATTTCTCCCGAATCTTTCAAGTTCGCGCGGGTAGTTAACAGCAACAACTGCACCCCCAACATCCTTGAACCCAGGAGAGTCCCACTTATGCTCTGAGGAGTAAACGCTGTCAGACTCCTTAAAGAAATCGAATCCGGAGATGTTCCTTGGATTAGAGGTGTAATAAAAAATCTGGCCTCTCTCTCCTGCATAAAGCTCCTTCCCTATGATTATCGGAATCTTGTCTGTCGAGATGCTCCCCACGAGCCACCTTACTGTGCGGAGGAATAAGTCAGCGTTGTTAGTCGTGAACAAGGGGCCGCTCCACAGCCTGCCGTTATCACCAGTGAATACAGCTATCCTTCCCAGGCCGTACCTCCATGTCACAAGCACAGGGTTCTTGTCCGCGGTTATCACCAGCTTCCTTGCGGCATTCTTCTCCTTAACCCTGTTGTAGCCGTTGAGCTTCGCGGTCAGGTTAATATTCCTTGTGATGAAATGGTTTGAGTCAACAACGACGAGCCTCATCGTGTCATTCTCAGGGGGCGCCCCCAATAAGAGCTCTATCTTCTGTGTTTCTGTCGGCTGGAAGTACACCCCTGTTCCTATTGAGGCAATATTCCTCATGAACTCTGTATCTGTCCTCTTGCCAACGCCCACGCTGTATATCTTTATTCCAATATCAGACATCGCCCTCGCTATGTTGTAGGATTTTCTCGGCCGGGTATCCCTGCCGTCAGATATTAATATCACATACCTCGATCCCTGCCTGCCCCTCAGCATCTCAGCCGCCTTTGAGAGCCCTGCCCCGATATCTGTGCCCCCAGAGTTCTGAAGGCTTGCAATCCTGTCCTCAAGGTTCAGCTGCTCCTTCATTTTTGCTATTGGAGCCACCTCATACGCCTTGTTATTAAAGGCGACGCATCCGACATAGTCATCCCTTCTAAGCCCCTTCATTATCTCTATCGCCAGAGACTTCTCGACCTCAAGGGCGCGTGAGGTTGAGCTTTTGCTGAACCTGTCCCCTGTGCTGCCCGATATGTCCACAACTATTACTATGTTGACCTTGTCCTCTGTTTCCTTGTTCCCCTCAAGGGCCTTTACCGGCAGAATTGTCTCTATGAGAGAATTCTTGTAGTCCTCGTCAAAGGATTTTCTTCCACCCACAACAAATAGCCCATTGCCATCCTCGACATAAGAGGAGATGCTCTCCTCCCATTTGTCAATCTCAGCCACAGGGGTATCGTCGAGGATTAGTGCTTCATATTCATTAAGCTTTGCAAGGTCAGGAATAGTGTTCATCCTTTCAACATCGAACACTCTTGATAGCAGAGACTCCAGCCTGCTCTTATCATTATCACTGCTCACAAGCAGGACCTTTGGCTTGGGCAGCCCTACCACTGTCTTGAACGCCTTGTTATTGGCATTGTAGAGGTCTACAGCATTAATGTCAGCCTCTATCCTGTGGTAGCCCATAGCAAGGTTAAGTGTGAGGAGCCTGGAGAAATATCCCCTGTGCTTCTCCCTTAACACCACATTTCCGTCCACCTTAACGACAAGCTCGTACTCTCCCCCAGTCCTGCCTGTCTCCTCTTCATCCTTGGCGCTCCTTATCCTTACCCTGAACTCATTGGGTGTTTCCTCTATCACGCTGCTCGGCCCCTCAAGCGAGACTGAGAGCTCGTCATCCTCAACAAGGGGCGCAACAGCATTAACAGAGGAATTAATCATTTTAAGAAAGTCAAGGACATCAATAACGCTCTTTCCCCTGTTGTTGAACCCGTCGCTTATGACAAGTATGTTGTCTTTTCCTCTGGCAGACGCAAGGAGGGCATCTCCTATGGCAGTATAGCCCCCGCCGAAAGAAATAACCCTTGTCTTTGTCATATTCGAGAGATTGGCAATCATCCTGTTTACCTGAGGGTAGTTGAGAATCTTCGTTGAGAGGGAGTTATCAAGCAGGATTGTGACAGAGGTGTCGCCTGTTACCGACTTCTCCGATTGCACATAGGGCCTGCTCATGGCAAGAGCCAGGAGAAAGATTACCGGGATTACAGTCGCCAAATAGATTATCCTGTTAGTCCTGACACGCCCCCTGTAGCTCTTCCTCTCCTCATCGGAGGGGAATTTAACAATCCTCAGGCTTAAAAGAAATATAAGGAGGATTATAACGCATCCGCCAATAATTAAGGGAAGGGTGTTCTCTATCCTCCATTTAGAGATATCAGATGCGAATTCCACCAGTGCATTGGTTATCCCGTGTATAAGGCTCATCTTATCATTCTCCTGTTAATCACAACCTTCCCCTCTTCTTCAGGTAGAGGGCCTCAACAACCAGCAATAAAAGGGCAAGGGCCCCAAGATAAACATCGAGCTCCCTCCTTACCTTCACCTTGCGCGTCTCCTTATTAACCTCCTCAAGCCGGGCAAGGTAGCGAGGATTGTAGTTAAGACTTGATTCCTCCCCGTCAAGGAGGTTCACGGCTATCTTCTTCTCCCTGCCGCCCTGCTTTATACTGAAAAAGCCGACCCTCTTAAGAGTCAGGGGCCTGCCGTCATTTATCACTGCAGTGCCCGTCTTAAAATTATAGTCCTTTATGAGGGTGGCTCCGGTGAGGTAGTCCACAAGTTCCGACCAGAAAAGGGGATAATCAGGCGTCTGCTTGAACTCACTGCTCTCATCAAATATGCCGTAATAAATAAGGCGTCCCTCGCCGAGTCTTCTCATGGTCAACAACGGAGTGTTATCCTTGGCCTTCTCAATTACCAATGTGTCATTTGAGACCTCTGCCTTAAGATACTTTCCGACGCTGCTGAAGTCTATGTCTATTGTGAAGGGAGCCTTAACACCCCTTATAACATCAGAGTAGCCCCCCACCCCCTTAAAATGCATGCCAAGCCAGCCTATCTTTAGCTCACCCAGGTCATCCTGGGGGGCGACAATTACAGAGCCGCCTGCCTCCACATGCTCCTTTATGTCCCTGAATGTGCCGGGGAGTATGAGCTTCTTATTAACATTGGAGATTATGACTATATCCTGCGTAATCTTTGGGATGATGGGAGGCTCGGCTATGGTGAGCTCTACATTGGGGTTTGACTTGAGTGCGTCCACAAGCTGCTGGTCCGCCTTGTTTGTAATAAGGAGTATGCTCACCTTCTCCTTTATGGGAATATAAAAATATGCCCTGTTGTCTGCGTTGAGACCGTCCTTCACATCCAGGATTATAGTGTTCTCCCCCTGCCTCGGTTTAAAATCAAAGTTGTTCGACGACCTCGGCAGGAGCTTCATCTTATAAGACGAGACCTGCCTTCCATTGTTTCCAACAAGCACGGTTATATCCCTCTCTTCATCATCATAATTCTTTATCCTTACCTTTCCTGTATACTTTGTTATGGCTGCCTGGGTTATCGCAACATTGGATGAATTTGTGAATACAGGGTGGAGATATGTCCTGTGGCCCTCTATTGAGAGCTGTTTGATAACAACCAGGGGGTCCTGGCCCTGGGTAAATTTAAAGTCGGAAATCAGGTGGATATTGGAGGGACGGTTGGTCAGTGCAACCGCCGTAGCCAGCCCCACTGACAAATCAGTGGGCGAATCTGTGCACTCCACGCTGTCAATCGCCCTCTTAGCCTCCTTATCACCTGCATTGAGCGCAAGTATACTGGCTTTTGAGTCAGTAGTAATGACAGTGTTCTTTCTCTTCTCAACTAGCCTCCTTGCAATCCTCTTGGCGAGCTCCATCCTTGTCTGCGACCCTTGGGAGGCGCACATACTCGCGCTAGTATCAATGACTATGACATTAGCCATACTATTCACAGATGACTGCTCCTCAAAAAATGGGGTTGCTATCGCCAAGGAGACGGATACAATTATTATTATCGATAAAAGGAGAAGAAAGTTTGAGGTTATCCTCCTGAAGAAGCTGGTCAGAATATTCCTGCTCCTACTCCCGAGAATAAACATCAAAGAGGGAACTGCCTTGTCCTTGGGCCGGGGCTTTATCAGATAAATAAGTATAAGGGGGAGGAGCAGGAGCAGGGCGTAAAGGCCGTTTTGGTTAAGAAAATCCACGGGTCATTCACCTCGCCATTATTCCAGTTCTTCCCATGAAAAAACTGCTTATCCCTGTGCCTATGCCCTCGCCGAGAGAGTAGATGTCCCTGCCCATCATCCTGCTGAGCATCTCCATAAAGCTCTCCTTTGGATTAATATCCACTGTTGTTACACTCTCATTAATCTTATTCTTTATTATTTTAACTGCTTCCTCCCTGCCGCCGAATGAGTCGACAAGCCCGAGTTTCTTGCCCTGCTCCCCTGTAAAAAACGCCGCCGTGGATATGTTGTTAACCTGCCATTCCTTAAGGTTTCTGTTCTTCTTAACATCATCAAGGAATATCCTCTGGAGGGATAAAAGCTGATTCTTAAGGATGCCCTCCTCTGTCTTTGTAAGCTTCCTGTAGGGGCTCCCCATATCCTTATACTTCCCTGCCACAAGCCGCTCATAGTTAACCCCATATTTACTCATTAAACCAGAGAACTCGAGGTATGAAGCAATTACGCCAACGCTTCCCACAAGGGACATCCTGCTGGCGACTATCCTGTCTGCAGCACTTGCCACCCAGTAGGCGCCGCTTACAGCAGCATCCCTGACAAGCGCCACCTTGAATTTTTTGCTTTCCTTTAAAGCATTAACTATCTCCTCTGAAGCAACTGCCGAGCCGCCCGGGGAGTTTATGTCGAGAAGAATAGCCTTTATTGAGGGGTTTTTATCCGCCTGCCTTATGCTCTTCACAACCCTCTCAGAGGAGAGTGTCTGCCGCATAAGCATATTACCCTCCTCTGACATTATCATCCCGTGTATCTTTATGACCGCAACATTTCCCACGCCAATAGGGGTGTTTCCTGAGAGCAATATTACAAAGGCTCCTATCAGCTTAAGAAGAACAACCACACTGAAGAAGGCTATAATAATGAAGAGAAATATTTTAAGGGGCGACTTCTTTTCTGTCTCCTCACCCTCCATCCCAGGGGGAGGAATAGTGTATCTCCCGCTTACATGCCCCTTATTAGCCCTCATAAATACCCCTTTTTATCCTTTTTATTCAGCTAGTATCTCCTCTTCGCATTCCTGAAGTCCTTCCATGTCCATACCGGCTGGCCGCACCATCTTGGCTGGGTGCAAAAAGGCCTTACCCCGCCGAGGAACCTGAGCTTGCAGTCAGGCCCAACATTCTCCACGAGGAGGGGAAATTTTTCCCTCACTGATTCTATCTCCTCAATTGTTATGTGCCATATCTCCCTCTGCGCCTCAAGACAGCTCCTCAGTCTCCACTTATGCCACAAAAACATGAAATTTGATGTTTCAATTATCCTTATCGAAAGTGCATTTGGAAGGATGTAGTCTGCAAATTCCTTCTCTGCACCGGCATTTATAAGGCTTTTCCTTATCTCCCATACCCTTTCCATCCACCTCCTGAATGGCTCCTCTGCCCCTGTCCCCTTAATCTGTTCAGGCATGATGTAGTCAGGCTTATCGCTGATTGTAAGGAGGGTGAGCGGGCGCGTAGCGAATACCATTCTGTGCCTCTGGTTCTGGGAATCAGCTGTATGGCTCAGCTTAATCTTAAAGGTGAATACAGGATGATACATAGCCCTCATGAGGGGGCTTATTGTTGAGATGTTCAGAGTCTGGGTCAGCTGTTTGTTCTTCTTTGGGTCAAGAACTAATCTCAGGGCTTCTTCATCACTCATCGCCTCTTTTGTTAATCCAAGCATAATTCTTATGGAGTCAGCCATAAGCTCCTCTGCCTTCTCTGTAGCTCTAATCAGCTTAACCCTGCCTCCGTCAAGGTCCTCGTCGAATTCTGAGGCAACCCTCTCAGGGTCTGTCCTGCCATCCGCAAGATGAATAATTGAGGATTCCAGAAGCTCCTCCTTATTCAGAGGATCCTTAAGGAACATTTTGAAGTCAGGGTCCACATTTATTACCTGCTTAACCATCTCGTCAACTACAAGGGCCGCCTCCCATGATACCGGGGGCATCCTTGAGAGGTAGTAGAGCCTTGCAAGTGTCAGGCCGCTTATCGTATGCACCATGCTCGTGTGGGCGGCAACCGGGACAGCGTATCTTGCCAGCTCTATCGCCTTCTTCTCAATAAGCTTCTCCCTCTTCTCATCAACCTGCTTACCTTCCTCCTTCTCCCTCCTTATGAACTCCTCTTTAAGCAGCGCAGTCAGCCGGTTATAGACCTGCCAGCCCTCTCTCAAGCCCTGTTCAAATATTCTCCTTGCATCGCTGTTCAGCGGAGGGACTGTTGCCTTTATCTCATTCAGCTTTACATACCTCTGGCTGCTCTGCTCGGAATTAAAGAATGGATGGCTGTGGAGGAATGCCCATACAAAGTGCCTCGAAACATTCTCTATTGAGAAGCTGAATGTCGCATGCTGAAATACGGTGTGGTGGCCCCCCTCAAAGCATCCCTTCCCTATCCTCTCCTTCTGCTCCCTCGTAACCTCATCCTCGTTAATAACCCTCGGCGAGTAGCAGGTGCGCGCAGCGGCGACCGCATGGGCTGAGGCATTCGTAAAGTACTTCTGAAGCTTTACAGCAGGGCTCCCACCTATTATTCTCTCATTCTCCCCTGACTTTTCCATTCCCCTCATCTCACCCGACTAATCATTCGACCTTTTACTTTATTAGTCTTTCCCTTGACAATCCCTGAAAGATAAAGACTTCCCAGACCTCCATAAAGTGTGAACGACCAGCGTTAATAAATTTTTCTAACATAATTCCTGCGTAAAAACAGATTCAGATGCAAAAGATGAAAAGTATTAAATATGTATTATACTGCAGATGGGAGAATGAAGAAGGCAAAATCGGGAAAGGACAATCCTCATCTGAGAGAAGATGTGATAAATGCCCTTAAGAAGTGCTATGACCCCGAGGTAAACATCGATGTGTGGAACCTCGGATTAATCTACAACATTGACATTAATGGTAAAGGAATCGTTGGGATAACAATGACGCTGACAACCCCGACTTGTCCTCTGGGGCCAATGATTATTGAGCAGGTAAGAGAATCAGTAAGCCAGGTGAAGAATGTCAGCGATGTGAGGATAAAACTCGTTTTTTCCCCCCTCTGGACGCCCGAGAGGATGAGCGATGAGGCGAGGGACCGCCTGGGGTATTAAGCTCTTCTCATTAAGGCTAATAGTCAATGACAACATCAATGCTCTTATCCCTTATCTTAAGCGTCTCCTTTAGGGCGTGGCTCCCTGGAGCTTTTCCTTCATACCTTGACTCCGCAATGTTCTCCTTGCTCTTTATATCACTAATGATTATTGCAGAGGTGCCAGTGCGCTCCGCGATTATCTCCATGTGCTCCTTTAGTCTCTCTGCAAAATTCCTCTCTGTGAAGATTGAAAGATTAATCCTGTCACTCTTATTTAACCCTATCTTTTTTCTCAGCTCCTGGGTCCGTCTTATAATTTCTCTTGCATAGCCCTCCACTTCCAGCTCAGGACTAAGCCTCGTATCAATGTATATCCTTGCCTCGGGAGAACTGCTCTGGATAAGCCCCTGGGGAAGCTCCTCAGAGAATGTAAGGTGCTCCTTTACTATCTCCACTTTCTCCCCATCAATATCAATGACGAACTTCCCCTCCTTCTCCAGATGGGACAAGACACTCTCAGGGCTCTCTGCCATTAACCTTGAGATAATTGCAGGAGTCCTCTTTCCGAAGTCAGGCCCAAGCTTTGCGTAATCAACCTTGAATGCCACCTTCGCCTCAGGATAGCTCTCCATGAAATCAATCTCTCTTATATTAACAACCCTCTTTATCTGCTCCTTCAGCTCTGCCACCGCCTTTCTTACACCCTCATTCTTGGAGACAACAGTAGCCTGCATAAGAGGCCACCTCACCCCTATCCCTGCCTTTTCCCTTGCAGAAAGTATTCCCTGGATTATCTCCTTGGCAATCCCGAAGTTCTTCTCCAGTTCTGGCTTTATCAGCCTGCCAGAAGGAGAAGGCCAGCCCATGAGATGGATGCTCTCCTCTTTGAGGTTAAATCCCTCCCTTAAGTTTAGGTATATCCTCTCTGTTATGAAAGGGGCAAAAGGAGAGAATAGAAGCAGAGAATTAAAAAAGGAGTTGTAAAAAGAGAAAAGCACCGCCTTCTTCTCTTTCCCATTCCCGTAAAGCATCTTCTCCCTCGCAAGCTTAACATAGAACCTCGACAATTCAAGGAATAACCCCTCGACAATCCAGGGCGCCTCATTGATTTTATAAGAGTCCATACTCTCAGTCATATTAGTAATTGCCGAGTTGGTGAGCGAGAGAATATACTCCTCCTCCTTTCCGAGCTCAACCTCACCCAGACTGAGCTTTGCGGGGTTTATCCCTGCTTCAGAGGAGTATTCAAGGAGGAGGCTGTGAAGGTTCCACAGAATACCAAGGTTCCTGAACTTAATCTGCATGTCATCAAAGTTGTAGTTGAGGTCGAGCCCCGCATTTGCCCCCCCTATGCTGTAATACCTTACAGTGTCTGCGCCGTATTTATCAATTGCCTCATATGGCGAGATGACATTTCCAAGGCTCTTGCTCATCTTCCTGCCTAGAGCGTCATTCACAAAGCCGTGCATATAAACCGCCTTAAACGGCTTTTTCCCAAATGCAATCATCCCTGCAACGAACAGAAGGTTGAACCATCCCCTTATCTGGTCCTTGCCCTCGAGTATGAAGTCTGCGGGGTAGAGCTCTTCAAATAGCTTTTTTTCTTTTGGATAGTTGAGACAGGTCCAGGAGGTTGTGCCAGCGTCTATCCAAACATCGAGGACATCGGGGATGCGCTCCATCGTTCCGCCGCATTCACACTTGAACTTCACCCTGTCTATGTAGGGCTTGTGAAGGTCCTCCGGCTCCATCCCGCTTAGCTCCCTGAGTTCTGCCAGGGAGCCCACTACGCGGTGCTTCCCGCACTTATTGCACTTCCAGATTGGGGCAGGGCTCCCCCAGTATCTCTGCCTTGTTATCCCGTTGTCTCTTATATTCATGAGCCAGTTGTCAAACTGTCTGCTGCCTGCCCATTCAGGCACCCATTTTATCTCCCTGTTAAGCTTCCTCATATCATTTGATAGGTCCTCAACCTTGAAGAACCATTGGGAGGTTGTCCTGAACACCACTGGCTTCTTGCACCTCCAGCAGTGGGCGTATTCATGCTCAACAGGGGTACTGGCAACAAGAACCCCGCGGTCTTCAAGTGCCTGTATGAATTTCTCATCGTCCCTCTTTGCAACGAGGCCTCTGAACTCGCCCATCTCAGGGGGGAAAACCCCATACTCATCGATGTTGTTGAAGGGGGGCATTCCCTCCCTTCTCCCAACCTCGTAATCCTCCGGACCGCAGCCAGGAGCCATATGGACCAGCCCCGAGCCGGCGGTTGTCTCGACATACTCCTCGCTGAGAACAACCCTGTGGATGTCGCCCTTTACAAGCCTGCCGTATTCTATGGTGTCTGAGAAAGGATGGATGTAATGAAGCCCGTTAAGCTTGCTCCCCTTAAACTTCTCCATAATCTCGTATTTCTTCCCAGCCACGCCACTTATGAGGCTCACGGCGAGCGGCAGGGCAACAATCCACTGTTCGCCGTTGTCAACTCTTGCTTTAACATATTCCACCTCGGGATTGACCATGACGCCAAGATTAAACGGAATCGTCCATGGGGTGGTAGTCCATATTATCAGGAAGGTGTTCTCCTCGTCCCTGAGTTTAAACTTTACAAAGATGGAGGTGTCCTTTACAGTTTTATACTCGAGTTCGTGCTTTGCGAGAGAGGTCGCACAATGAGAGCACCAATGCATCACCTTCCTCCCCTCGTAAAGCCTCCCCTTCTCCTCAGCCTTTTTTATGAGCATCCACTCCCCTTCTATAAACTCCTTCACAATGGAGCGGTAGGCATTGTCAAAGTCCATCCATACACCGAGTCTTTTGAAGTCCTTATTCATTATATTCATGTTTTTAATGGAAAAGTCCTTGCACGCCTCTATAAACCTGGAGATGCCGTACATGGGGATGTCCTCTTTTGATTTAAGGCCAAGCTCTGCCTGAACCTTGAGCTCTGTTGGAAGCCCATGCATATCGTAGCCTGCCCTGTCCCACACATCAAAGCCGCGCATACGCTTGTATCTCAGCACAGAATCCTTAAGCACCTTATTCCAGGTGGTGCCTATGTGAATCTTTCCAGAGGTATAGGGCGGCCCGTCAAGGAAATAGAAGCTCTTCTTCCCCCTGTTCCTCTCCTTAGCCTTTTCATATATCCTATTCTCTTTCCAGAATGATAAAATCTCTTCCTCAGTCTTTAAAGCGTTATAAGGAATGCCCATAACAACCACCATACATTTTATTATACCGCAGGGAACCTGCAAACATTAAAAACTTTTGGTTATTGACCAGATATTCCCTTATATCTTTTGCGTTTTTCACAAGATTTAAATTGTTAAAGATTTTTATGTGAAGAGGGGTATCATGAAGAGATTAAGGATGGAGGGGAAGCTGGTACTGAGACTGGCCCTTTTTTTATATGTGCTAATAGGCATAATTGTCGTCAGCGACTACTATATCTACCTGTATAATATCACATTCTCTCCTGTTTACATCTATATTGTATTCTTCATCGTATTCCTCGCGCTTCTCGCCTATTTATTCAGGAGAAGATTCTCCTTCTTCTTCCGCTACCCGCTCATAAGGAAGGCTGTATATGTAACTGTGCTGGCACCGGTCTTAATAACCCCCCTATTCAGATGCTGGTTCAGGGTGCCCTATGTCGCCTGTCATGTGTGCCCCAGGAAGTGCATATTCGGCTATATGAGGCCCTTCATTGTTCCAAGCTCAGTCCTCCTGAATGTTAATTCCAGGTCCTGGTGCTACAATGCCTGCAGCGTGGGGGCGGTAAGCGATTCATTCACCTCTATGAGAAAGAGGGGCTATCTCTCACTAAGGGGAACCAGAAGCAGGAGGGCGGTCAGGATAATCGGAATAGCCCTTGCAACAGTCATAATAGCCGTTCTTACATATATCTATTTCGCACTAGCCCATGCAAGGGCAAACCCAGGGGTGTCGAGAGGAGATATATTCACGGCGCTCTATAAGGGGAGCTACTCTGTGAATCCGGTTATCATAGCAGCCGCGACAATCCTCCTCGCAGGAGCCTTTTTTATTCCGCGCCTCTGGTGTGATAACCTCTGCCCTATAGGAATTATTGCTCGCCTATCGCTCTATTCAGAGAGGCTGTTAAGGAGAAGGAATAAAGATGGCCAGAAAAAGAAGTAAGAAATCGGGAGAGGGAAAGGGTGAACCGCTTCCAAAGGGGATAAGGGCTATTCTAAGGAAGGACATATCCAGGAGGGAATTCATAAAAAAGAGCATAGTAGGGGCAGGGACCCTTGCCCTCGGCGTCTACTCCATCGACCATTACATTCTCAACAGGGGAAGAGACTTGTTCTCAGGCATTTTCAACAGGGACGCGCCCTCAACACCCCCTTTATTCAGCAGGGAGGCAGAGTTTTATGTTAAAAAGGGGAATATGGTGCAGTGTAAATTATGCCCCTTTGAGTGCATACTCGGAGAGGGGGACAGGGGGCACTGCAGGACAAGAGCGAACATAAACGGAAAGCTCTACACTCTGGCATACGGCAATCCCTGCACAATCCACATTGACCCCATAGAGAAGAAGCCCCTCTTCCATTTCCTTCCTAAAACAAAGGCGTTCAGCCTGGCGGTAGGAGGATGCAATCTCAGGTGTATGTACTGCCAGAACTGGGAGATAAGCCAGGTAAAGCCGGAGAGCGTGGAGGAATACGAGCTTCCCCCTGAAAGACTTGCAGAGGCTGCATCCCAGACCCATCAGAAGGACAATTCCATAAAGACAATTGCATACACCTATTCAGAACCCGTGGCTTTCTACGAGTATGTGCTTGACTCCGCAAGGGCATCCTCAAACAGGGGGCTTAAGAATGTGATTATAACATCGGGCTACATAAATAAGAAGCCGCTCCTAAAATGGGCTGGAGTGGTTGACGCAATAAAGATAGACCTCAAGGGATTTAACGAGAAGTTCTACAGAAAGATAAACGGGGCAGAGCTGGAGGGGGTGCTCAGAAGTATAAAAACAGTTGCGAAGAGCAGGGCATTCCTCGAGGTTGTAAACCTCGTTGTCCCGACACTGAATGATAACTATGATGAGCTCCGCCAGATGGCATCGTGGCTCAGGCATAACATAGGAAAAGATACGCCCCTGCACTTCTCAAGGTTTTATCCAAATTACAGGCTGAGAAACCTGCCGCCAACGCCCATAAATACGCTGAGGAAGGCGAGAGAGATAGCCCTGGATGAGGGGTTGCACTATGTCTACATAGGAAATGTCCCCCACGACACCTACGAGAACACATACTGCCCAAAGTGCAAGGCGCTCCTCATAGAACGTATAGGCTACTTTGTGAAGAAGAATGTCATTAAGAATGGCAGATGCCCCTACTGCGGAACAAAGATAAACGGGGTATGGAGCTAATGAAATACCCCTAAGCACTACTCCCTCTCCACGCTGAACCTTCCGTTCTCTACCTTTATCACGACCTCGTCCTCGTCCTTAATCTTTGAGAGTGTCGTTACGAACTCGGGCAGCAGAATCCTCTCGCCCCTGAAGTCAAGATTGGAGTATATCTCTTTCTTGCCGTTTCCCCCGGCCACATTGATGTCCTTCATTATCTCTTTCGTCCCCCTTGTCTTCTCGCCCTCTTTAATCTCCTTTGTCTTTTTATAGAGGTACTTTGCAATCTCATTCGCCACATTCACCTTCGTAGTCTTTGTTATGCCCTGCAGGCCCGGTGAGAGGTTAGCCTCTATTACCAGGGGACCCTTGGAAGCAGATTCGAGGATGTCAACAGCGCATATCTCTGCACCCAACGCCTTTGCCGCCTTAACAGCTATCTTCTCAATCTGAGGCGTGAGCTCGTAGGGCTCGCCAATGCCTCCTGCATGTATATTCGCCCTTTTCTCCCCCTCCATCGCGTTCCTCTTCATTATTGCCACTACCTTCTCCCCTACAACTATCACCCTTAAATCAGTGCTGTCTGTCTCTATGTACTCCTGTATGATGAATGACTGCTTGAGAGCCATGAGCGCGTCGAGCATTGACGAGGCAGCAGCATACGAGTCTGCAAACAAAACCCCCTTCCCCTGTGTGCCCTCTGGGAATTTCATGATAATAGGGTAGTTAAGCCTTTCAAGTATCTTCTTAGCCGCTTCAGGCGTTGTTGCTATATATGTCTGCGGCATAGGTATATTGTTCTGGACTAGCTTCAGGTGGGTGAGCAGTTTATCATGCCCGACGCTGAATGCACTCGCCTTTATGGGCATGTAGCTCTCCCTTGAGAGAAGGGAGGTTGCCGCCCTCAAAACCTGGTTGTAGCGGAAAGAGCCCTTTGCATATATGCAGTCATAACCCTTGACCTCCTTGCCCTTATAAAATACCTTTGACTCGTCGCCAAGCACGACTTCCAGCTGTCTAAGGTCTATATCGTCGACCTTCTCAAAGTATTTTCTCAGCTCTTTAAGCGTCCACTGAGAGGAAACGCTTCCCAAGCTGATAAGCGCCATCTTCAAGAGTACCACCCCTTCTCATTTGCTTTTACCTTTAATTAATCCTCCTCAATCTTCTTAAGAGGATCAATCACAAAGTGCCCCTGTTTGAGCACATCCTGACCTATGAGCAGCTTGTACTTCATCCGCCTCCTGCTGCTTATTGTAAAATCCGCCTCTGCCCCCTCACCGCCTATGCTTATCTTTGTCGTTACAACAGGCCTTATGCTCTTCCCCTCTGAAGACTTTACGAGCTTCGTCGCCTTTATGGGCCCCAGCTCAAGGAGGGCGGCAAGGTTTACATCTATGGCGCTTTTTGTGGCGCCGGTATCCACCCTTGCAAGTATGGTCTTGACGCTGTTTCTCCCGTACACAACGACAGGTTCAACAAGACCGATAACCTTGGCCTTCCTGTTGTTCAGGACAACTGTCTCGTAATGCTTCCCCGTCGTTTCGTCCTTTTCCTCTCCTTCATTTTTCATCATAACACCTCCGCCGTCACGCATTTTCCAAAAGAGAGATTACCCTCTCCCTTGGAAGAGCCATTATAAGATGCGCCAGTCTTGGCCCAATAGTTTTTCCAAGAAGGGCGAGATAACACGCAGAGAAAAACTGCTTTGAGGAGAGCGCCGTCGAGGACTTAACAGCGTAAAGCGCCTCTGAAAGCTTCTCCTCTGACAATTGCTTTTCCTCCCTTAGCATCCTCGCAATCATTCTGAGGCCCTTTCTCTGCTCCTCTGATATTTCCACCTGTTCCGGCTTCTCCCTAATCCTAAACTTCACCTCGTCAGGCGCATACCTAGAAAGCCAGACAGACGCCTTATTTATTCTGTCTATTATAATCTCCTCCGTCCCCTCGCCTAAATGCCCTGTCTTTTTAATGCTCTTAATAACATCTTCGCTTTTAGGGAAGAGCTGGGTTAATGTCGCGACCATGGAGAAAGAAACAGGCGCGGGCGTCTGCTTCGGCGACAACGCAGATATCTCCCACAGCCTTTTTTTATGCGTCGCCTCCTTCTCATTCTCCTCCTTTACCATCCCAAGATAAATCTTATTGAGCGAATCATACTCATCATAAAGCTTGGGAAGGTCCCTCCACGAGATGCTCCTCGTCTTCATAAGCCGCTTATTGTAGAATATTCTCAGCATGTCAGGGGGGGCAACCTCAAGCCATTCAGATGGATAAATAACATTGCCCAGAGAGGCGGACATCTTGGTTCCGTCTATCATCAGGTGCTCATAAAATATAGGTGTAGGACTGGGGTAATGAAGAATCTTCTCTACTATCTCTGCATTCACCCAGAAGGCTGAGTTAGGCACCTGGTACTCCTTGCCTGCGCCCTCGGCGACAACGCCCCACTCCCTCCACTGCGCGGCCCATTCACCCTTCCACATAAGCTTCCCGTTGCCGTTAACAGGAGTAGTGTAACCCTCATAGCCGCAACCCTTGGCGACGCTGTTCTCGAAGTGGTAGTCCTCGCATTTATAGTGGACTACCCCATCCTTCACATCAATAATGCGGGTGGTGACTATCTTGCCGCAGTTCTCGCATATTGGGGTCCATGGAATATAGCTATCAGGAAGGGGGGTGCGCCTGTGCTTGTCCTGTATTTGCCTTGCCTCTTCTCTCTTTTCAATGAGTTCCTTTATAGCGCTGTTAAACCTTCCCTTCTTGTACTCCTCCCTCATAGAGTACTTATGCAGCCTGCTCTTCACAAACCTGCTCATGACATCAAGATAGCTGCTGAGGAAGTGCTCTGCATAGCTGGAGTGGCAGCCGTTGGGATCAGGTATGTCTGTAACAGGCATTCCTATGTACTTCTCAAAACTCTTAGGGACATTCTTGGGAACCCTCCTCAGGGGGTCCATATCCTCCGCTACCCATATAAGCCTGCTCTTAACACCCATCTCCTTCAGGGCGAGATACACTGACTCCGACCTTACAGTGTCTGATAATCTCCCGATGTGAAGCACACCTGACAGCGAGGCGGAGGTCTTAACAGTGTATACTTCAGGCTTCTTGACTTCCTCATCGAGATAAACAAATCTCTTCCTTTCAATTATCTGTCTGGCAAGCTTGTCAGCCCAGAACAATTCCTTATCTTCCTTATTATCTGTTTTTGTCTTATCAGCCATAATAAGTGCAAGGGGCTTATCATTTTAAAAGTTATTGGTTTATCTGCCTTAACCAAAAATAATTTAAATACATTAAGATAAGAGACATTATGAACACTGAAAAAGCGAATCATAAAGCCGCCCGTTACTATGATATAAATCAAATTCTTTATAATGTATTCTGGTCAAAGGAATTCCTCCACTACGGCTTCTGGGAGAAGGGGATATACTCAAGCAGAGAGGCGGCGCTTAATCAAACAGTTTTCTGTGTACACAAACTTGGTATTAAAAGAGGAGATGTTGTTCTTGACGCTGGATGCGGCACAGGGGGAGTGAGCGTTTACATAGCGAAGAATTACGATGTTAAAGTGACAGGGATAACAATCTCAGATGTTCAGATTGAGCAGGCAGAGAAAAAGGCAAAGAAGGCAGGAGTGAGCAGCAGGGTGAGATTCCTCAATAGGGACTTCACAAATACCGGCTTTAAGGATGAGAGCTTTACAAAGATTTTTGGGATAGAATCAATCTGTCACTCAGAGGATAAAAACGATTTTATCAGGGAGGCATTCCGCCTGCTTAAGCCTGGCGGGCGGCTCTTAGTTGCAGACGGATTCGTCACAGACCATAAACGAATTAAGGGGAAATACAAGCAGATTTATGATGAGTGGATAGACGGGTGGGGGGTTCCGAATCTCACCACGCCAAGAGAATTTTACAGGATGCTTGAGAAAGCAGGCTTTAAGAACATAAAACTCTTTAACAAGACAAATGCAGTCAGGAAATCGTCAGCTAAGGCTTACCGCCTGGGAGTCATAGCTTATCCAATCTCGCTTCTCCTCTACAAGCTGGGCATTATAACAGAGGAGATGCACAAAAATACACTCTCATGTATCGACCAGAAAAGGCTGTTGGACAGAGACCTAGTAACATACGCTATTTTTTCAGCGGATAAGATGTAGGGGGCTAGCAATGAATACATTGCCTGAGGAGCAGGAGAGACAATTCAGTTCTATAAACATCTCTTTTAATGACGGCGAGGGGAACATTGTAAGGGGTGTACTCTCATTTAACAAAGACGAGAACAAGAGGAACAATAAGGCAGTGATACTCGCGCACGGACTTGCAAGCAGCAGCGAAAGCTCGACAAGCATAATCCTGGAGAGCATTCTTGCCGAGAATATTGCTACTCTTCGTTTTGATTTTTACGGGCACGGGAAGAGCCAAGGGGAATTTGAGAAGCTTACACTCACACGGGCGGTTGATGATATTGTTTGTGCTGCGGGCTTTCTTATGAAGATGGGCTATGAACGCATCGCCCTTGTAGGCTCAAGCTTTGGCGGGTTTGCAGCATTAATAGCCGCAACAATTCCTGAAGTGAATAAAAGGCTCTGCTTGCTCGTGCTTAAATCTCCTGCTTCGCGGAATCTTGGCGCCATGCTCCTCGATGAGAGCGGAAAAAGCATAGATGAATGGAGAAAAACACCGATTGAGTATCATATAGGAAAGAGGACATTGAGACTGCGCTTCTCCTTCTTCGAGGACGCGGAGGGCTACTCAGGCTCGGATTATATTAAACAATTGGACCTGCCAATTCTTGTGGTGCATGGCGATAAAGACACGACTGTTCCTTTAGAGGACAGCAGGGCTTTATGCAGCAGCAATGAGGCATGTACACTGAAGGTTATAAAGGGAGCGGACCACCGCTACAAAGGGCACTTCGATGAGATGATAGACAGCATAGTCTCGTTTATTAACCACAATTTTTAAAAACACGGCTTATCTACCCTTAAATCTTGGAGGCTCCGTTGGTGTAGTCCGGCCAATCATACCGCCCTCTCGAGGCGGTGACCCGGGTTCAAATCCCGGACGGAGCATATGGGCCTGTGGTCTAGTTGGCTATGACGTCGCCTCGACACGGCGGAGGTCGCCAGTTCGAATCTGGCCGGGCCCATACTTATTCTTTTATTGCTTCTGTCTCAGGTGGGTTAACCGTTAGGTTAATCCCGCCTTACGGGTTGATAAGGGTGCTAACCCTTATTTCGGTATCTGGCCGGGCCCATTCTTTATTCTCCTTATCATTCCTTATCAGTCCTCTTTCACAGGTGGGTTAGCGATAGCTAATCCCGCCTTTTCTGTTTGGGGTTGATAAGGGGCTGGCCCCTTATGTGACAATCTGGCCGGGCTCATTCTCATGCTTCTTGTTACTTTTTCACAGGTGGGTTAGCATCAGCTAATCCCGCTGTATGTGTGTGTTTGATAACAATAACTCATCAGCACAACACCTCTTAGGAATGGATAACATGAAACAGAAAAACCACAGGCCAGAATTAAAATCTTGTGCCACAAAAAATCCTTATTTTATTTTCGGCAACCAAATTAACTCTAAAAGTTCCCTTCGGAAAGTTGCACTTCACCCCACACAATATTCATTGATGACCCTCCATCTTCTTCTTAAACAGTCCATTTACACATTATGAATGCCTGTTCATATTTAGTTACTAAAAGTAACACTTATATATGAATCTATAAATCTTACTTTGCAAGCAGCAATACACTTGAACTGAGGTTAAAAATGGATATTAAAGCGTTATACTTTGATATGGATAATACTCTGCACGATTTTTCCAGAAGTGGAGGGATAGCCATGGGAGAGGTCTATAAACACATAGCGCAGAAGCATGGTCTCCCTTTAGATAAGCTGAAGCAAGAATATGAGAGAATAAGGGTGCAGGCTGAAAAAGACGCTTTTTTTGATGGGAGGACAAGCACAGAATATCGTGCTGAAAGATTCACAAAATTGCTCGGAGCATTCAATATTTATGATAAAGAAACAGTGAAAAGATTATTGGAGGTATATGCTGAAACATTAGAA
>WALR01000068.1 GCA_015522765.1 Candidatus Woesearchaeota archaeon
GAGGTCTTTCTGCGCGACGGTCTCAGCTCCGCTATCATAAGTCACAGTGAATGGAATCATGAGGTTGTCCTTTGTTATGCTTGAGCTGAGGGTGATTATTACAGGAAGGACATCTGCATCCCCCTTCTTTATGATTACCTTAGAAGGATAGGTAAGGGAAACCTGGTTGCAGTTGGATGTTTCAAGCATCGCACTGCAGGAACTGTTTGTTATCTCATATTCCTTTGCAGAATCCTGAACATTTCTTATGGCCAGGTAAATCTCCCTTTTCTCTCCTGGCTGCATCTCTACAGGGGCGCCCTCGCCTGCGCTGAATACCACTGGCTCCCCGCTGTCCTTGAGCTGGTTAATCATCTGCTTCTTAACTACATGGCTCACCTCTAAGAACTGGTTTGTCGCCTTGCTGAATGTCTTCTTCATGAAGCCTAGGCCAGTCCGAGCATTGTTATTGCAAGTATTAGCACTACTATCGCGTTTATTGAGAGGCTAAGCGACGCCTTTTTACTCTTTATTTTGAACTTCAACTTACCTTCACCTTTAATACTGTTACATAATCAGTTGTAGTTCCTCCACCAGTGGGTGTGGTTTCAATCTGGACAGGTATCTCATAAAGACCAAGCTGTGCATTTGTATTTGCATTCACCCTTACAGCCACTATCTTAACATCGTTCTTGGGAATATTAAAATTAGTAAATGTGTGAATTGTCACGGAGTCAGGAGTTGCCGAGGGAGGAGTAGTAGTATCTTTACATTCCTTTGTATTTGAGGTGCCCTGAGGAGTGAATTCACAGGTATATTTTATGCTGCTTGTAACATCGCTATCGTCCAAGTTCTTATTTCTCCCAGTGGTGGAGGTATCTGCCCAGTCCACAGTTATAGTGACATCCTTATCCAGGTCATTCCTCACTGCAAGGTATATCTGCTTCTCCTCGCCTGTCTTCATCTCGAGCTGGTAGACGCTGAAGAATGCCTTTCCGGGCTCGTCCTTCATCTTGTTAATCATCTCCTTCCTGACCTCGTCAGAAACAGGTTCAAACTGGCCTGTAGCGCTCTTGAATGTCTTCTTCATAAAGCCGAGGCCCAAGCCAAGCATTGTTATAGCGAGAATAAGCACGACGATAGCATTAATAGAAAGATTAAGGGATGCCTTCCTCTTATAAGTCCTGAAACGGCTCTTCACCAACTTCACCTCTTTTAATAAGCAAATCTAACAAAAACAAATCTTACTCATATCTAATATTGCTTCTTTATAAATTTTTTGTTTTATCCTCCCCTTTGCCTCAGCCATAGCCAATGAGGGACAAGGGAAAAGAAGAGAAACCAACAATGGGCTCAGAGGGATTCGAACCCCCGACCTACTGGTTTCCGCACCCCAAAAATCAGAGGTTAAGAGCCAGTCGCTCCGCCAGGCTGAGCTATGAGCCCATGCTCATAAGATAACAACACCCTCGGATTAGAGCGTTATTTATAAAATTTTTGCAAATCAGAGCCATTGCAGGGACAACATTCATTCTGTGAAGCAGCAGCTCAGTCCTGTAAACAGGCCAATAAAAACTCCAAAAATTATTTAAATAAAGCCCCCTTGTATTGGGCTTATGAGGGGCTACAAAAAGATAACTCTTATCAGGAGCCGCGCAGGGGAGATGGACAGCGTGAATGACGCACTTCAGTGGATTGGCGTCTCTCTCGGACTGGTATCCCTCAGAGACAGGGACAGGTCGTGTTTCAGGATATTCATAGAGCTCCTGAAAATGGCAAGGCTTAACTCAGGCCTGACCTCTGACGAGCTTGCAGAGAAGCTGAACCTCTCGAGGGGGACAGTAGTCCACCATCTCAACACGCTTATGGAGCGCGGAATTGTCTCCCATGTCAAGAATGAATATCATCTCAGAGAGAAAAACCTTGAGAGCCTGATTGACGCCCTGAACAGGGACGCCGACAGCATATGGGAGGAACTAAAGAGGGTTTCTGCCTACATTGATAAATTTCTGAACTTCAGATAGTTCCCGGCAGCCACTGGCACCGCTGCCTGCTACCATAACCCTCTCTCCATACGCTCAATATTTTTAATAATCTGATAACTTCTTAATTAATAAGGCGAGCCTGATAAAACACGAGAA
>WALR01000069.1 GCA_015522765.1 Candidatus Woesearchaeota archaeon
ATATTATTATCCCCGCGATTATGACTATTAATGCAATGACATGCCCGGGCTGGAGCTGAACCTTGCTCTTATACTCGTCGAAATACCTTACTATGCCTCCTATCCCTGAGGGCATTGATATCTTATCATTCTTTGCCATAACCCTTAGAATGAGAGATTAATATTTAAATTTACCTATTTGAGGACAATAAGGAATAATCATGAGTGTAGGGCAACATAAGCCACCTTCTGTGAGATGCAAACAGTCCGTCAGACTGAGATCATCCTCCCGGCATTCAACTAAGCGTCTGAGACTTGCACCAGCCAGGACTCGCCGTTTCATCCTCTCCCTGATAACTTCAGGTCCTACTTACCTGTCGCCAGGCTACGGAGCCATCATCATTGGTCAGGGCGGTGTCGTTTCTGAGCGGTTGCCGCCCCTTTCAGGACCTCCCTTCCGGGAGTGGCTGCTTCCTCCTAAGAGGGGTGGGTGGACTTTCCCGGGCACGAAGCCCAGCGCCGGGTGTTACCCTACAGAAGAGTGTAATGCGCATATATTAATCTATTTTTCGGTTAATGCGGGCTTTATCCCTTCTTTATTATTAACAGTCTTACCTCCCCCTTCCCCTGGAGTACGGGCCTGTCCTCCTCTATTTTCAGGGTGCTGCTCCCAAGAAGTGCAAGGCATTCATCGTGGAGCTTCTTATTTGTTGCCACAACGCACATCCTGCCTTTGCTGTTCAGGACGAATTCTGCCTGGTGGAACAGCTCTCTCAGGCTGTTCCTCTCCTCGTTTCCGCGCAGAGAATCTGGCTGTGCAATGATTATGTCAATCTCCTCCTCTCCGTAAAGGGTGTCAAGCCATTCTACCTCTCTCTTCAGGCAGTTTATCTCCACGCCTGCAAGCTTCGAGTTTATCCGGGCGGCCCTGACGCTTGCATAAGACCTGTCCATGCATACAAAGGTGCATTTCTCCTTCTCCTGTTTCCCCCTCATTTTAGAGATGAAAATAGCCCCTTCTATCATCGTGCTTCCTGAGCCGCAGAAAGGGTCTATTATGAGGTGTTTCCCCCTGCCAACAGACCTGAATGGCAGGTAAAAAGAGGCAAAGGCAATGGGGGCGCTAAGCGACTCCCTGTGCATCAGGTGCCTGTAGCTGCGCCTTGAAAGCTCCCTCTTGAAGATGTCTATCCCGAGGTATGCCCTTCCCCCTGCGAACAATAAAAGAAACAGGGTGTCATACCCGTTGAGGCTCACACTCAGTTTTATCCCTTCCTCCTCTGCCTTCTTAAGTATGAGCGCTCCTGCGAGTGAGGCGGCGTATGTGCTGCTGAATCCCCTGCCGCCTCCAATTGTTGTCACCCTGAATCTACCCCCCCTTATGAAGAGCTCCTTTATCTTAAGTTTCCCCGTGTCCTCTGCCTTTTTTATTATCCCCTCAGCGCAGATGAGGATAGCCCTTCTTGCAGACTGCATCTCCCCAATCCTCTCGGCTTTTTCCACAACTTCATCTATCCTTCCCCTCAACTTTATGATTACTCCTCCTTTGATAGGGGAAATCTCCTCGTATCCTTTTATGAGCATTCCCGCCTCATCTATGCATACATCCTCCAGGCCCTGCGGACAGCTGATAAGCACGGAGACAGCCCCTTCCTTATCCGTCCATAGGGATTTATTACTCATAACTAAGCGGTAGAATTAGGTGTTTAATAAGCTTACTCTGAGACAACAGAAGAGTATACAACCTTGTCCTCTCCCCTCAGCCTTATTATCCTTACACCCTGGGTGTTTCTTCCTATTAAGGATATTGTCGATGCAGGGAACCTTATTATGTTGCCGCTCCTGCTCACAACAATTACCTGGTCGTCGTCGTCCACTGCGATGACCGAGACCACTCTGCCGTTTCTTTCGGTGCATCTTATATTCGTCACCCCTGTGCCCCCTCTTCCTGTAAGCCTGTATTCAACTATCCTGCTCCTCTTCCCGAAGCCGTTCTCTGTGATTGTAAGAAGGCTCTTTGAGGGGTCTGCGGCGACGACTCCTATAACATAATCATCCTTTCTGAGTCTCATCCCCCTCACCCCCCTTGTGCTTCTCCCGACTGTCCTCAGCTGGGATTCCTTGAAACGGACCGCCTTTCCCTGGTGGGACGCCATTATTATCTCCCTGCTTCCGTCAGTGGCAATTACATTTACGAGCCTGTCATCATCGTCCAGAATTATTGCCCTTATCCCCCCTCTTCTGGGATGGGAGAAGTCCGCAAGGCTGGTCTTTTTGACTACACCCTTCCTTGTTGCGAAAAGCGCGAAAAGCCCGTCTTTAAACTCTTTCAGTGGAAGAAATGCGACAGCCTTCTCCCCCTTCTCGAGCTCTATGAAGTTCTCTATGTGCCTCCCCTTTGAATACCTCATCCCCTCGGGAAGCCTGAACACCTTCACCCAATGCACCTTTCCCCTGTCTGTGAATACGAGGAGATAGGAGTGTGTCGAGGCGCTTATAACCCTCTCTATAAAATCGTCCTCCTTTGTGGAGGCGACTGTTATACCGACGCCCCCCCTGTTCTGCTGCTTGTAGTCTTTAAGCCCCGTCCTCTTTACATAACCCTCACGGCTGACCGTCACAATCATCTGCTCCTCGTCTATAAGGTCCTCTGTCTCAATCTCTTCGTACTCGCTTTCAACTATCTCTGTCCTCCTCTCATCTCCGAACATCTCCCTCATCTTAAGCGTCTCCTCAATGATTATGCTGTTGACCTTATCCTCTGATGAGAGTATGCCCTCATATTCTCTTATGCTTACTTCAAGCTCCTCTTTTTCCTTGTTGAGCTTCTCGCTCTCAAGCCCTGTAAGCCTTGAAAGCTTCATGTCAAGCACAGCCTGTGCCTGTATCTCTGAAAGCCCGAAGTCATTGATGAGGCCGCTCTTTGCCTCTGCCGAGGATGATGAGCCCTTTATCAGCGCAACAACCCTGTCAATATTGATTATTGCCTTTATCAATCCGACCACTATGTGAAGTCTCTCCTTTGCCTTTCTCAGCTTAAACTCTGTCCTTCTCTTAACAACCTCCCTCCTGTGGGCTATGAAAACCTCTATGAGCCTCTTGATGCCCATTGTTACAGGCGAGTTGTTGACAAGTGCAAGGATAATTATTGGGAATGTGTCCTGCATCCTCGTAAACCTTAATAGGTTGTTAAGAACAACATCAGGGCTGGCGTCCCTCTTCAGCTCTATCACGACCCTCATCCCCTCCTTATCCGATTCATCTCTCAGGTCGGATATCCCTTCCAGGTGCTTCTCCCTCACAAGCCTTGCTATCTGCTCTATGAGCAGAGCCTTGTTCACGAGATAGGGGAGCTCATTGATTATTATTGCGCTCTTCCCCTGCTTCTCCTCGACGGTTGTTTTTGCCCTCACTATCACCCTTCCCCTTCCAGTGGTGTACGCATGCGTGATGCTTCCCCTCCCCATTATTATGCCGCCTGTAGGGAAGTCAGGGCCCTTTATTATCGAGAGCACCTCCCTTACGCTCATGTCAGGGTTTTTTATGAGGCCCACGATTGCATCGCATACTTCCCTTAAGTTGTTGGGCGGGACGCTTGTCGCCATGCCCACTGCTATGCCGCTGCTTCCGTTCACAATAAGATTCGGAAACATTGAGGGCAGAACAACAGGCTCCTTCAGGGAGCCGTCAAAGTTATCCACGAAGTCAACTGTCTCCTTGTCTATGTCCTCGAGCATTGCCTCCGCGGTCCTGGCAAGCCTCGCCTCTGTATACCTCATAGCGGCCGGCGCATCCCCGTCTACGCTCCCGAAGTTTCCCTGCCCCTCTATGAGCGGGTATCTGAGTGAGAAGTCCTGAGCCATCCTTACGAGGCTCTCATAAACAGCTGAGTCGCCGTGGGGGTGAAACTTTCCTAAGACCTCCCCGACTATCCTCGCGCTCTTCTTGAACGGCTTGTTGTGGAACATGCCCAGCTGGTGCATGCCGAAGAGGACCCTCCTGTGGACAGGTTTCAGGCCGTCCCTGGCATCAGGCAGAGCCCTGCCAACTATAACGCTCATAGCATAGTCTATATAGCTCTGCTTCATCTCCTGCTCTATCTGTCTTATTATGAGCCTTTTGTCCTTTTCTTCCCTTTCCTCGGAATCTTCTCCTTCCATTCTTATTCCTTAATATGATTTTATCCTCAATAAACCCCTCAATATTCTCATTGTACTTAGTGTTCTGACCACTCTTATAAGCCTTTTGGTAGCTAGTCTTATTCCAAAGAAACAATTAAAATATAAGTTGTGTTTTTATAAGCGTTATGGATAAAGGAACAGCCGCAGAAGGCGCAATTACCCCCTCATTAAGGATGAAGTACTATAAAAGGAGGGATGTGTGCGAAGCCATAGTTGAGAGTGCAAGGGACAGGGAGGTGGGTGTCCGATTCTCATCCGGCTTTGGAAGGAGGCCCTCCATACTTGAATACCCTGATGATGTGTTGAGATACGCGATGAAGGGGGCAACCTCTTTTCATCTGTCCGAGGAGAGATGGCGTGATCCCCTCCAGATTAATCCGGCGATGGGCGAAGAGGAGTCAAACAGCCTTAGGAGCGGCTGGGACCTTGTGATTGACCTTGATGGGGCATACTTTGAATATTCTAAGATAGCGGCCCAGCTCATAATAAGGGTCATTAAGGGGCTTGGCGTCGAATCCCTCAGCGTCAAGTTCTCGGGGAACAAGGGCTTTCACATAGGCATACCCTTCGAGGCTTTCCCCTCTAAATGGGCCTACAGGGAGGCTCCTGTTCCTCTTTCCCGCCTTTTCCCTGAGGCTCCGCGGAGGATTGCGGCATATCTAAAGTGGAGGACAAGCGAGCTTCTTGTGGAGAAGGTGATGGAGCTTGAGGACAATAATGTGAAGAGGGTCGCTCTGAATATAGGACTTGATGTTAATAAGATAACCAGCTCTGGGTTCATTAATAGGTACATAGGGGACAAGATTGTTAATATAGACACAATTCTTCTTGCCTCGAGGCATCTCTTCAGGAGCCCCTACTCCCTTCATGAGAAGTCAGGGCTTGCCTCAATACCTATAAGACCGGGCAGGGTGGCGCTGTTCTCAAGGGAAGAGGCAAGGCCCCTAGATGTTAATGTTGAGATGAAATTTCTTGAGAGGAATGCAAGGAAGAATGAGGCTTTAAGACTGCTTCAGGAGGCATGGGACAATGATGAGAAGTCATTATCAGAACCGTCCGAGGAGGATAATGATAAAAAGGCGTTCTTTAAGGAGCTGAGGGAGAGCGACAACCTCGCTGTAAAAAATATTATGCAAAAACAGGGGGTCCTGCCCTCAACAATAATGCCTCCCTGCATAAAGCGCATAATGGAAGGGCTTAATGACGGGAGGAAACGCGCATTGTTCATACTCATAAATTACATGGGGAGCCTCGGCCTGAGCTATCCTGAAATTGAGGATGCTGTGAGAGAGTGGAATAAGAGGAACAGGGAGCCGTTAAGGTGGAACTATGTTCTCTCTCAGCTTTCCTATTATAAAAAGAGAAAGAGGGCCATAAGCCCCCCCTCCTGCGACAACCCTGCCTATTACAAGGACATGGGTATCTGCCACCCTGACTCTTTGTGCAGCACTATAAGGAATCCTCTCTCCTACACGCTTAAAAGGGCGAGGGGGCTTAACCGGGGCAGTAAAAGGGGCAAGAATTCTGTCAAGAAAAAGGATTAAAGCAATATCACCCTGTCAACAACCTTTTTTATCTTCTCAACTGCCTCGCTTTCCGCGTCATCCCTCAGGCAGGTAAGCACGCTTATTGCGCCGGCCATCGCGCTTGTCACAAGTATATCATGGCTGGTCTTAAATGCTTCTTCTTGGCTTGAATAAACGAGGAATGTCGATAGCGAGTCCAGGAGTATTGTTGCGGGCTTTTCTTCGTTCAGGATTCTTCTCAGGGCTGTTATAAGACCCTCCATGTCAGAGGGGGCGTCTATGTATGTGCAATTTGGAAACTCAGGGGGATTTTGCAGTACAGTCTTTGTTACGCCGTCTATGACGAACAGCCTATCATCGTTGAACCCCGCATCGTTAAGTGACCGGTGCACCTCCATAAATGGCTTGTTTAATGTTATATAACACATCTTCTCGTTCTTCTCCTGAAACACCTGGTTTAGGATGCCCGTCAGCTTGTTAAGGAATTCTTCGTAGGGCAATACAACGAGGAAATTCATCTTTGCCACCCTGCTTGTTTACCATTTTCAAGAGCCATGTTAAGCCTCTTCGAACACGAACACATCCTTGATTGCTTCCTTGAGCCTCTCAATCATCTCTCCCCCCTTAACAACGATGCATATCACATCGGTATTCCCGAATCCAACCGCAAAACTCCTCATTAACTTTGTTATCCTGTTCAGGGAGTTGTACATTAAAAGGCTGTTAAGGGAGTCTACGACCACGAGACTGTCCCCCTTATTATTCTTAACCACCTCTGCAACCCTGTCATTAATCTCGTCTATCATTGCAGGCGACGAAACAAATGACACCCTCTCATCCTCTTCTTTAGGCGCATTGAACATCATGCTGACCGTATCAATTATGAACGGCTGCTTAATACCCCCTACAATCTTCTTAACATCCGAGGCGAGTCTTGATGTTGATACCCAAACCACCTGTTTGTCCTCATTTATAATCTCCCTTGCAAGTTTTGAGAGCTTCTCGTTGTACTCGTCTTTGGAAAACTCCTTTACCACTTTCAGACTGTTACCATTCATGTTTACCACCAAATAAAAATCCCTGCAGGTCACTAGCGTATATTACTTGATAGGTCTTGGAACGCCTTGAATATCTTTTCTTCCTCTATGCTTCTGCTCGCTGTTCCTGTCATTATTCCCTTAACCCCCTTGAAAGTGTTTTCTACCTGCACCCCTTTTTTATCTATTTTATACTCTCTTAATCCCTTATCATGATTTGAGTCCCTTACCTTAAGCACGGTGAGGAACCTCTTCATCTCAGAGTCAAGCTCCACATATCTCAGGAGTATTATGTTGTCTATGACTGTTGAGAGCTTCACATATTCAGAGCTGAAGCTCTGGGAGAGCTCTGAGCTTGATGAGTGGGTGAACCAGGCGGTTATCCCCTCTGACTTGAGGTAGTAGCCGAGCCTCTTTATGAACTCCAGAACCTCTTTTTTTGAGAACACCTTCTCCATACTTGAGAGGCTGTCAATCACGAGCCTTGAGGGCTTAAACCTTTCAATCTCGTTTTTTATGTTAATTAGATGCTCGTATATGAGCGCATTCTCAGGAAAGATGGAGAGTATCTTTATGTTCTTCTTCATCGCATTCTCTGATATGAAGCTGAAGTGGAGCGCCTCCTTGACAATCTGGCTTTCAGGCTCCTCGAATGTGATAAACATCCCCTTCTCCTTGTTCAATGCCCCTCCCGATAGGAACTGGAGCGAGAGAATTGTTTTTCCTGTGCCGCTCGGGCCTGATATGAGTGTTGTAGATGCCTTTACAATCCCCCCTTCCACCAGCCTGTCAAAGCCCCTTATCCCTGTCTTTACCTTCTCATCATATGCTCTCTTTACCTCTGCCAGTTTGATTGGTGTGAAGAAGACGAGCCCCTTATCGCTTATCTTAAAAGGGATAGGCCCCTGAAAGAAGGATGTCCCCCTCATCTTTACTATGTTGAATATACGCGTTGGTCTCTCATCTTCCTCCTTAAAAGTGAGCTTAAGAATCCCGTCGGATATGAATTCTTCAACCCCAAAGGATGAATTCCCAGCGTTGTCTGATAATACCTCGCTTGTCAGCAGGGTTGTGCATCCCAGGTTGTTAAGCGAGTTTCCGAGTTCAAATATGAATTCTCTTATGAGTGCCTTATCATGTATGAGATAGCAGATGGCCGTTATGGAATCTATGACCGCCCTCTTTGCCCCTGAGACCTTTATCATCCTCTCTATCGCCTCCACGAGCTGCCTGACATCTCTCATGGTAAAGGGCTTTGACGAGTCCATCTTCCAGTCCTTCATGATTCTTCTCAGGTCGCTGAAATGGAGCCTTACCCCGTCAACGAGGTCTGCAGAGAAAAAGCTCATCCCCTTAAGGTTGTTGAGGGCTTTAATAACTGGTTCTGTTGTTGTAAGGTAGATCCCTGTCTCCTTGAATTTTGAGTAGCCGTTAAATAGGAACTGCATTGCGAAGATTGTCTTGCCTACTCCGCTTGTTCCAGACATAAGTACGCAGTGCCCCCTCGGCAGGCCGCCATTGAGGGATTCATCAATCTGCTCTATCCCTATTGCGCATCTTTCCATCTTTATTAAATAATGGTTGCTCCAGTTTTTAAACTTTTCCTTGGAAATGGGGTATTATAAAAAAGAGAATAGATTAAAGGTACTTAGCAGTCTCTCGTTGAAAGTATAAGCTTACCCGGCTCAACGCTTCCTGCACTGCAGTCCCCTATATCCTGATTCCAGCTGCTTACATAGCCCCAGTTTGACATATCACAAGAGGTGCATTTACAATTATTGTCAAGGTGCTCAATCCTTACCACAAGCTTCTCGCCAGGCTTAAGATGAAGCTTCTTTGGAGCGGGTACAACAGTGGTATCCTGCATCCATGGATACTCCTTATCATCCCAGCTGCTCTCATTGACGAGGAGCTTTCCATCTTCGCTTTTCCTGTATAAAAGGATGCGCATATCCTCATTTGTCTGGCCCTGGCAGTACCGTATATCCGGTGCGTCCCATTTGGGATTTCCATTTTTATCCTTCTCAAGGGGAACATTTGAATATCTCGTCTTATCAGAGGCTGGCTCATACTCCGGCTCATAGCTATCCATTCCGTTCTTTTTAACAACCTTAACCACGATATCAGGGCACCAATTACCATTATCCGTGCCGGTTTGAACCTTTATAAAGTCCTTACCATGATTTTCGACAAACGACTTCTGCGCCTCGTATGTCCTGCAATGCCCCCTCTCTACTGTGAAATAGGCAGAGTAATCTCCTTCACAAGGGAGATTAGAGGTGTCTATCTCCAGGGACATGTTATGGGGCTCTGTATCACACCTGACATAGATATTACTAAGGTCATAGTCCACTGTTTTAAGCGGCTTCTGCTTGGCTTCCAGCTCAATACTCGCGGAATCAGAGTCTCCATTCTTGCCTTCTATATCTGTCCATGAATCTGTAGCCTCACAGCTAACAGTATAAGTTGCCGGATCAGTGAATGTGTGAGATACAGCTGATTGCCCGTTAGCAGAGGGGCCATCCTCTTTAGATGTTCCATCCCCAAAGTCCCATCTAAATGTATAGGGCGGGTCTCCCTGGCCTGCCGTGCATGTAAGCTGGGATGTTAAGGGGGCGTAGCCGCTTAAAGGATTCGCCTCTACTGATACAACAGGCAGTTTATTCCTCCTTATAACCGTTATTGCAAACTCTGAGTCTGCATGCGCCCCATGCACATCAGTCGCCCTTACAGTGCATGTTGCAGGCGTAAAGGGGTCCTTCTTAGGAGTATTGTAGTAGCCATCAGTAGGGGTCATTGTAAGGGTATCCCCGCTAACCTCGCATTTCACATCCCCCTGCTGCACCACTGAATATGTTAAGGCGTCATTGTCCGGGTCGCCTGAATAAGATGTTAAATCCAGTGTCTTTGACTCATCCCAGTACATGACCTGATCAGGGATGTCTATTGAGGGCTTCCTGTTGGTGTTATGAACAATTATAGTCAATGACTTTTCATCATAAGCGCCTGAGTCGTCACTAACCTTAAGATGGAGGTTGTATGTTCCCTCATCGTCATATGATGGGGTCCACTCAAATACCCAGGTGTACTTCCCGCCTGCTGACGATGTGCTCTTATCAATTGATGAAGGAACGACCTCGCCGTTCTCGTCAAATCCCTTGATGAACTTGTCAGCCAGCTGTATGTTTGAAGAAGACGGGACAAGGTGTAGTGTGTCCCCATCTATGTTTATGTCCTTGTCAGATGCCGCTATCTCTATCCTCAGCTTGTCCCCCTCATTAACCTCAAATGAGTCATCAGAAGGACTGATAATTGAAGGAAGCCTGTTGTTATTCTTCACGGTTATCTTCATGCTTGCATCCGCATTGGCAATGCCATCTGATGTTCCCACGGAGATGAGATAGGATCTATAGGATTGCTTGTTGCTCGCCTGAGCATAATCAGGAACCCAGCTCAGTCGTCCATCGCTGAATGACGGGCTTCCTGTGCTGGCGTCAAAGTCCTCGTAAGACTTGATTATCTGCAGGGCGTTGGTATAATAAACCAAGGGGTCGTTATCAGGGTCTGAGGAGAACTTGCTAATGTCAAAGGTAGCCAGGTGGCCCTCCTCAACCTCCAGGTTAGAGGGTGCTATTGAGGGCTTCCTGTTCTTGTTTATCACATGTATCCTCGTCTTCTTAACTTCGCTCTTTGCCCTGTTGGAATCTGTGGCGAAGAATGTTACATAATAATCAGGGCCGTTGTCCGCGCTGTTGTAATCCGTTGTCCAGCTGAGCGTGCCTGTACTGCTGCCTGTTCCCTGCTGCTGGGAGAATGATGCGCCGGGCACTCCGCTTGTGTCAGCTGTTATCTGAACCGTGTCGTGCTCAGGGTCTTTCGCAACAACTTCAAAAGAGACTGTCTGTGTTTCCTCAACATTAACAACATCAGGTGCCATAATGGTTGGGGGCTCATTTATATGACCAACATTGATATAGAAGTTCTGGGTGCAGTACATCCCCCTCTTAGTGTTTTCCACTGCCTTAAGGGAAAACTTATATCTCCCGACCTCTGCAGCGTTCTGATTTATCTTCTTGCCATCAGGCGTCACGCTACCCGTCCAGCTGGAGGGCGGCGTAAGAATGAACTTTACAGAGTCCCCGTCAGGAGAGTAAACATACTTGGAGATATCGATATGGACGGAATTGCCCTCGTCAAAGTAAAAGTCAGGCACCCCGCATTGAGGGGCATCATCCAGCCTGTAATCAACCTCGAGGTCGTAAGCCTTAAGCACGCCAAAAGTAGCATTGAAGTCTATGGGGACATAGCACAGCTCTCCTCCGATGCAGGCGCACTTTGTTTTGTGGGAAACAGGAGCTAATTCACACCCATCCTTATCCACCATCACTCCTTCTTGTGTACTTTTACATTTATCATGAGTGTCAGGTATGCCGTCTCCATCGCTGTCTTTAAATGTGGCTCCTCCGCAGAGTGCATTTATACACTCGTCAAGGTCTTTTATTGATTGTTTAAACTCACCCTTACAGGAATCCCTTGAGGTTATTCTGCAGAAACCTTCCTCTTCGCAACAACCCCCTGCTTCTTGATAGCCTCCCCCTAATTGGTTATTATAGCACTTATCAAGATAATCATTCACCACGCCTGAGAAGTCAGCCGTCCTCTCAGGTTTTTTAAGCACGCCCTTATGGCTCCACTCAGGCGGATAGCCAGACTCAGCAACATCCATGGATGCATCAACCGGCGGAACCCTGTTTTTATTGTAACACACACTGTTGATGACTACATCTGTCTCGTTGCTGCAACAGGCCGATGTGCCGTCGTAAGTGCTATTTATATAGTATTCATGCGGGTCATCGCCGCAGCAGTAATTTGATGAAACCCCTTCGGTGCCTGCATGAGCTATATCATAACCCTTGGCTGTATCATCACAGAACTGATTGCCCTTAGCCCATCTATGGGCTGGTTCACAGGGTACATTTTCATTAGCACCCACCCAGGTGGCGTTGGCAAAATACATCTCGCAATAGCTCTTTGAGGCAAGGTTGTGGTCGCCTATATCAGCGTCCTGCCAGCCTGCCCTTCCGCCGTAAAAGACGCATATCTCCTTGTCCGGGCTTTTATCATAATCGTTTGGGGAATGTCCGCTGACATCTAGAAGTGTCCCAGCAGGGTAGCATTTTCCATTATAAACGCATTCATCAGCCCCTGCGCAGCAGGCCTCATCTGCTGGGTCTGTTTCAGTCGTCCCAGAGCAGTCCCCTCCCGGAGCGTAGCAGCCGCCCATTGACTCATCCCAGTCGCTGTAATAATCTGCAAACTCGTGGGCGTCGTCGCCGCAGCATTCTGTCTCGCCTACAGCGTAGTCTACTCCAGGGCTATCTTCGCCCCACTTAAGCCACTTCTTCACTCCGAGCTTAGTGCTGTGCTCATCGAACACTGCCTCGAGTTTTCCCTCGCAGCAGTCTCTTGATTTATCATAGCTGGAGTTGAGGTAGTCATCCGCGTTGCAGTACTTATAGTTCTCCTGGTAGATTATGTCTCCTGTGAGGTCCCTTATCATATAGGTCTTCTCCCTGTAGTTCCTGTCAGTAGTCTCTGACTTTATGGCGAGGCCGCCTGAGGGGTAATAAGAGTAATTTGATAAAGAAACATGATTGCCGAAGTGCTTCTCTATTGACGCAACCTTTGACTCTGGAGTGTAAGTATAAATAGTGTACATGTTGGGAGCACTAACCTTGGTAACCCTCCCCAGCACATCATAATCATAGGCGGTTTGTCCTATACTCTTTACTCTGTTAGTACCAGGATAATAAGTATATGGCATATTGTTGAATGAGAGCCTGTCCCCCTCTTTGTTATAGGTGTAATTGAGAGAATGGGCATAATAACCGTGGTTCTCTGCCTTAAAAAGCCTGTCAATCGCGTCATAATAGAATCTGGCATTAAATCCTCCCTTGGCTTTTATCATTTTGAGATTACCATTTAAGTAGTAATCAAAGTTTTCCTTGAGGAGTTCCTCGTTGTTACTCATTGCAATAGTGCTGTTAACAAAACCCCTTGGGGTGTAATCGTATGTCATAAACAATTTTCCCCCTCCGAGGCTCTTCTTCTTCATCATGCCGTAATTATTGTAATCAAGGTCTGCAACCCTCTTATCAATCACCCCGTCATTCCCAACATCGATATCTATCGACTTAACCTCCCCCAAGAGGTTGTAGTTAAATATCCTCTTAACATTGCCGGGGTCGACTATTGACTTCATAAGCCCCCCTGGAAGGGCATTAAAAGAAACCTCATAAGTGGATCTCTCGAATGGCGTGGCCCTGCCGTTCTCTGAGTTTTCAAGCTGGGCATCATCAATGAGCACATAGCGTCTTTCCCTCCCACTGCTGAAAGGGTTTCCAGTGGAGGAAACAAAGAACTGGACTACAATCCAATCCGCACCCTCTAAAGCCGGGCTTATATCAACGGAGTAGCGGTGCCACCCCTTCTGCTTGCTCACATTGAAGTAGTATGTTATATCACCCACAGGATTCATTATCTCCCTTGTAGAGGGGATGAAAGGGCCCTTAAAGGTGTTAATCTTAAGTGAGAGCGGTGTGTTGAGGTCATCGCTCTTTGCAAAGAATGACACGACATAGCTCTTTGAAGGATTAACCTTCACAGGCAGGAACTTAATGTCGGCATAGTTTTGTGCACCCTTTACCACGCTTGGCGTCTCAATCTTCAGGCATTCTCCATCGTAACATGCAGAGGCAGGCATGAACTTGCACCATCCATCCTTAAGAAGGAACAACTCGTCATCATGGCTGTCAAATCCGCCGTCTGTCAACAGGTTCTTGTTTTTGAATATGTAAACATCACTTGCAATCTGACCTGTTGCATCATATCTGGGCAGGATTGTTACTAGCCTGCTATCCGAACGGCAGAGTCTCCCCCTTGTCCGTTCGGTGAATAAACAGTGGCTATCCCCGTCAAAATAATTCTTGGTGTATTCCAACGCATTAGCAGGGAATGATGAAACATGGATAGGAACGAATATTATGAGCATTAAAATAAGCAGTGCCAAAGAACATCCCTTAATTAAACTTGTCTGTTTCATATTTTCTTTTCACCTTCAACTTTTTGCAATCCAGCTCTCATTAACACGGCCGACAATGTCATAGTGAGTATGCGTTACAAATCCCAAGTTATCTTTCATAGTAACAGTCCTGCCAAGATCGTCATAGCTAAGCCATCTCTTCCCCGTGTTGGGGTCATATAAGGATAGCAT
>WALR01000070.1 GCA_015522765.1 Candidatus Woesearchaeota archaeon
ATGGCTCGGTCGCTGGCCCGGATTTTTTAAGCCCCTTAATGATATTGTGGGCGGTAAGCGGGTCGAGGTAGAGCTCTGCTATGCGCTTGCCGATGGGGGTTGCAGAGATAAACGGTGAGTCATCATTGCTTCCTCCTTCACTATTGAGCTCTTCCCCGCTGACAAAGCCGGTGTTCTGCCCATCCTTCCTGGCTGACGGATAGGTGATGAACCCCCACTCCTTAAGCCTCGCCAGCATCTTATCTGTTAAGAGGCTTATCC
This sequence comes from Candidatus Woesearchaeota archaeon, assembly GCA_015522765.1. GTDB lineage: Archaea > Nanobdellota > Nanobdellia > Woesearchaeales > WALR01 > WALR01. Next base: position 262 of record WALR01000070.1, read on the forward strand.
TGTTCATCTCCCTGTACTGGTGCGCCCAGAATGTTTTGGATAATATGCTGAGTATGTCCTTCTTTGAATTGGCAAAATCAGAGGATATGAGTGAGAGGAGATATGTCCTGAAGACCGGCTCAGCCGCAAGCTTCGAGTAGACATTCTCTGGTTTTCCGTTTAGGTAAGTATCCTCTATGAATTCTTTCTGGGCTTCTGTCTTTGCTATTGTTATTGCCTCCCCCTTATTGTCAAATGAGGGCCTTCCTGCACGCCCGGCCATCTGGTGGTACTCAAGCACAGGAATCCAGTCCATTCCCCTGTAGCCGTACCTCTTCAGGTCTCTTATGACAACCCTGTAAGCAGGGAGGTCAACGCCCAGGGCAAGCGTCGGAGTTGCAACTATTACTCCTATCTTTTTCTCTTTGAATCCATTCTCAACTATCTCTTTTTGTTTAGCATGGAGCCCTGAATGGTGAAACGCTGTCCCGTATTCAAGACAGAAGGCGAGCCTCCTGCACTGCTTCGTGGGCGACTGGAGAACATTCAGCGCCTTTAAGGAAAGGGCTTTCATCTCTTTGGAGATGCTCCTCTTGGGATTCATCAATGCAGTAGCTATTTTTTCTGCTAGACTCTCCGCGGACCTTTTGGTGTTGACAAAGATGAGAAGCTGCTTCCCAATTTTAAGGGTGTCGATGGCTATGCCAATTGAGGCATTTCCCTTATCCTTAATGCTTGCAGAGTAGCCTTCACTGATTTTTTCCCTACCCATGTTTTAAATGCATGATGTTGGTGTTTAAGTATTTTGCATTTTCAGAAGGCCAATCACTGGTAAATGAGCTATGAGGAATGCGGCAGCCGGGTATCGAACCCGGGTTACGACCGTGGCAGGGTCGTGTCCTACCGCTAGACTACTGCCGCCTGTTTGATTCAGGAATATTCTCTGGATTTAAACTTTTTGATAAATCAGTATTTACTTAAGAGTAGTTAAAAAGAGAAAGCTTTTTATATGATTAATGAATGTTCCTCTTAAAATGAGCGATGCCAGCTTGGAGGAAAGAATACGCTCAACAGATGAAGGATATGAAGAGCTGAAGGCAGAGAAAGACGGCAGGACCGTCCCCCTGAAAGGGCCCCTCCTGTGGAAGATAGCCAAGACACTCGGAATAGTCGGGGCGTCTATGGGCGTAACAACCGCCCTTTTCTCTGCCCCCTGGTCTCCTCTGTACATGTCAGGGGCGTTTGCAGTAGGCCATGCTATAGAATATCTTCAGAATAAAAAAGCCGACCCAAAAACAAAGTTCAGCATAGACAACTTTCTTAAGGACATATACACAGGAGCATTGTTCTCCCCTCTCGGGCTTGAGATTTACAGCTTCATGGACGGCATGATTCCCACACCAGTGCACTTCCCGGACTTCAGCTCCATGTCCGCGTTCAACTCATCTATGACGACTGCGCTCGCAAGACTTGGAATATTCTCAGCAGTGGCGGTCCCCGCCTACATCTATGTTTACAGGGGGTATATGTGGTTAAGGGACAAGGTTGGGTGGGAGAGACTAAGGAAAAGCATAACAGGCATTAAACCAAGGAAGCTGTTCGAGTACATAAAAGACGCTCACAAATATGACATAGCAAAGAATGCCCCTTCAGGTGTAGTCACAGCCATAAAGAACTTTGCGCCAATATGGCTATTCAGCCTCAACGGCATAAAGAATGTTGCGACAAGGCTTGTCATAGGAAATATTAATGATGTTGTCTACAGGCTCTTCATAGGAGGACAGAATGTCAAGAATGAGGTGTTCTATGTTGCAGGCTACAAAGCACTGAGGGATAAGATGTATATGCCGTTGAAAAACAGGATTAAAGTCGGCTACTCCTCACTAAAAAACCTTTTAACAGGAATCGGGAAAAGCATCAGCAAATACACCCTTCCAAGTGAAAGCTATAGTTATGCAACATGAAGACGCCCCTGCGGCTCCCTAGGATAAACTAGGAGAAGTCGTGTGTAGCACGACACGGTCATTATCTACCTACCCTGGTTGCCGTCGGTTCGATTTTTCGTTATATTTATATAGACTAAACTAATTATTCGTCAGGGAAAAAATGAGACTGACAAAAGAGGATATGAAATTAATCGAAGAAGCGAAAAAGATAATTGTTAAGTCGAGACCTGTAAATCTGGTTGATACAGGGGATGTGGGTGCTGCGCTCATAACCTCAAAAGGCAGCATTTTCAGAGGGGTTAACCTGGGGTTCTACTGCGGGATTGGATCCTGCGCAGAATACCAAGCAATTGGCGCAATGATTTCAAATGGCGAGAAAGAGATAAAGACGATTGTTGCCGTGTGGTACGATGAAAAAACAAAGAAACATCAGGTAATCCCTCCTTGTGGAAAATGCAGAGAGCAGATGTCGCAGGCCAGCAGGAAAAATCAGGATAGCTGGGTAATCATCTCGGAGAACAAGAAAGTCAAATTAAAAGAGTTACTCCCTTACTCCTGGGGCGGCTCAATAGATAAATAGGTGGTAATTCTTAAGAGTATTCTGCAGATGATTGGGCGTGGCTGAGGAGCAAAGAGTAGGTAAGACCCAAAGTTCAGTGTAACAATGCCAAATGCAAATCAGAGTAAGGCTGTTTAGATACTCTTATTTTTGTTATACACAAATTATTTATTAATGGTGTTTGGCAGGTAAATAAGTATCCCAAATATAATGATAGAGGTAACTATCTCAATTAAACTCACTAAAAAAGGCAATGGCTGTACAGGATCAGGAAAAAAATGAAGTAAATCAAATAGAGTCATAACAATAAACATTGTATTTATGACGGATGCCCAGATGACAGCCTTTAGCCTTATTTTATTCTTCCAAAAGAGAATGCCCAGTACAATCACTG
>WALR01000071.1 GCA_015522765.1 Candidatus Woesearchaeota archaeon
TGTATTCAAGAAATCTGGTGAAGGCGTCTGTTCCTAAAGCGTATGTTTCAGGTATCTTTACAACATTACTGAGTCCCTCTTCTTCAAGTATCCTGTGGGCGAGGTCAAGCCCCTTCCCCTTTCCACCTATACTTCCTGGATAGACAGCTGTCACGAAGCCGTTTGTTTCATCCATTTAAATAGGGAAGGAAAGCTAATATTTAAATAATTCCTCAGATTTGCCCTAAAGGCGTGCGATGATTAGGTGAACACCCGAGCCAGGTGGCTTGTGGATGTAACTGATGAGCACGCCATTATTCTCGCCTTGAAAACAAGGAAGCGGGTTATCTTACTAGAAATAGCCGCTCTTATTCTCTATGTTGCTGCCGAATATTACCATCTCGACGAGGGTTTTCGCTCCCTTGCAGCTGCTCTTAAAAATTTTTTTGGGGACATTGAAAAACTCAAGGGATAATGAGTCTATTATACGCTCCTTCTCCTCGGCAGGGAGTCCGCTTAAGAGATGGATAATCACGAAGGATGCCCCTGACTTGTTTATACCCTCCATCATCTCTCTGAGGCTGCTCTTCCATTCATCATGGTCGAGTCTGCTCCTTCTGGAGACACTCCCGTTATTGACCTCCAGGTCGATTATGTTCCTTATCCTGCACCTCCTTATGGTGTACTCGTCCTCCTCCTCTAAAAGCCTGTTTACGAGCTTTAAGAACTCCTCCTTATTCCTCAGTGCAGAGGAGAGGGCGCCGACGCCCACATCAACATTATCAATCTCGTTTATGTAGCCGTTGTCCAAAATCCCTGATTCATCGTCATCCCTGTAGTTCTGCCTCCCGTTGTCAACAATCCTCCTTATCTCCCTCAGCGCAGCTGTAGAAACCTTGCCCTTAAACCTCAGCTTAACATCAGGTCGGTTAATGCTCAAGCTAAAGGACGGTTGCTCCCTTTTCTTCCCCATAACAGCGGTAATACACTACTATTATTTAATATTTATTGATTATGAGAACACAATAAAACCATTAGAATCAGCCGAACATCTCCCTGTAGACGCTGTCTTCCTTTTCCTTCCTCTTAACCTTCTCAATCGCCATTAAGAAGTCCTTCTCATTAACCTGCGTCCTTCCCTCCCTTATGGCAAAATAGCCTGCCTCTGTTGCCACTGCCTTGATATCAGCGCCCACAAACCCATCCATCCTCTTCGCAAGCATCTCAAGGTTAACCCTGCCTATATGCATCTTCGCCGTGTGAATCTTCAGTATCTCTACTATACCCTCAGGATTAGGGGCGGGTATCTCTATGAGCCTGTCAAGCCTCCCCGGCCTTGTTATCGCAGGGTCGAGTATGTCCTTCCTGTTAGTGCAGCCTATCACCTTGACATTTCCCAGGTGCTTGAACCCGTCAATCTCTGCCAGAAGTTGCATGAATGTGCGCTGCACCTCCCTCTCCCCTGAGGTGCCGACATCAACCCTTCTTGCAGCTATTGCATCAAGCTCGTCAATGAAGAGTATCGCAGGGGACTTCTTCCTCGCAAGCTCAAACACATCCTTCACAAGCTTCGCACCCTCGCCTATGAACTTCTGGACGAGCTCTGAGCCGACAATCTCTATAAAAGTGGCATTTGTGCTGGAAGCAACAGCCTTGGCAAGCAGGGTCTTTCCTGTTCCAGGCAGGCCGTAGAGGAGGACGCCCTTAGGGGGCTGTATCCCCACCCTCTTGAAAAGCTCCGGCTTCTTAAGGGGGAGCTCTATAACCTCCTTCACCTCCTCAATCTGGTTGTTTAACCCGCCTATGCTCTTCCAAGGAATCTTTGGCTTCTCGACTATCACAAACCTCTCGACATTGAAGTTCTTCGTGTTCTTAAGAACCCTGACTATGTTAAGATTCTTCTGCTCAACAAGCACGGTGTCCCCTGCCTTCACATTCTTTATATCTGACGACACATTAACATAGAACATGTTCCCGTTGGGTATCTTTATTACCGCCTTGTCCCCTATCACATCATTAATCTCGCACACCATTAATGCAGGCTCCCTAAGCTTAGTGAGCTCCTGCTTCAGATGCTCTATCGTGCTCCTCAGAATCCGATTCTCATCCTCAAGCCTGCTCGTAAACGCAGTATAGCTGTAAAGAACATCCTTCACATCGCCTTTGTCCTCTCCCATTTGAGCAGGAATGCTTAAAGATTATTTAAATTTATTGCTTCAAATCCAGAAATCTTTCACAGCCCTCATTTAACACTCTTGGTTATCTCCACATCGCTGACGAGTGCAGAGGGCGTCGTTACAGGGCTCTCCACCTCCCACGAGTCAACGCTCAGGGAGTCATTCCCAAGCGCCTTAATGTTCTTTACCATCTCCACGAGGTTCCCGCTCACCCTTATGTTCTTTATGCTCTTAACAATCTCGCCGTTCTCTACTATGAACGCCCCGTCCCTAGGTATTGTTGAGAAGTCCCCTGTAGAGTGGTTCTGGAATCTCGTGTACCACACATTCGTTATCAGTATTGCGCGGTCCACAGAATCAAGCAGACCATCAAAAGTTAGGCTACCGTTTGCTACGACAAGATTCGAGGGCTCAGGGGAGATTATCCCTGCGTTTGATGTTGTTTCTGCCCCGTACCTCTTCGCAGTGCTCGTGTTATGCATGTATGTCTTTAAGACTCCTCTATCAATCAAAAGGTTCCTTCTTGAAGGGACGCCCTCATCGTCAAATCTGCGGCTGGCTGAGCCATGGCTTAGTGTGGCGTCGTCGTAAAGAGTGAAGATTGAAGAGGCAACGGCCTTGTTTATGCTGTCCTTAAACGGGCTTATCCCCGCCTCCACATTAAAAGCGGACAGCGCTTCACCAACATTGTCAACAATATTCGAGAAGGAGAGGGGCTTAAACAGGACATTGAACCTTCCCCTCGGCCCTTCTTCAGGATTCCTCGCGAGGAGGGCTGTATCTGCCGCGAGAGAGGCGAGCTCCTCAAAGTTTATATCCTTAATATGGCTTGAACACTTGACTTCATGGCCTGTCGCCTCCTTTGTTGCCAGAGCCCTTATAGAGAACAACGCATTTGTCCATTTATCATAGCCCTCAGCATTCCTGCTTGAGATGAGCCATCTCTTCCCATGGACAGTTGAGAAGATGCCTGCGCTCCTCTCCACACCCTTCTCTTTCACCTTTTCTATCGCGCCCCTCACCTGCTCAACCCCCTCCTCAGGGGAAGAGGCTATGCTCTCATCATAGTTGTCAATCGTCGAGTACTCAAAGGGGCCGTCAGCTATCCCCTCGAACTCCTCATTCCTTGAGAGCTTCAGGGCATACCTGGAAAGCCTGTCAATGTTCTGCCTTAATGACTCATCATTTGTGAACTGGAAAGAGCCCGTGATTATCCTCTTTTTAAAACTTGCAAACACGCTTACAAGCTCCTCGTCCCAGTTCTTCATTATGGAGAGCCTGCTGTTAAACCACCTTGCCATAGAGTTCTCAACCCTGTTGAACTCAACTATTGCATCGTCGGCCCCGTTCTCTGTCAGTCTCTTAAGCGCAGATTCGATTATTCCAAATTCACCATTATCATCCATTTTAACCAAGCCTCACATCCCTTATTCTAAAGCTGGCTCCTCCCATCCAGACGGGGATGCCCTGTATAGGGTCGCCCTTTCCACAGGTGGCAGGATGCATCTCAAAATCCTTGCCAACAGCGTCAACACTACTCCACAGCCCCTTAGTAGATATCTCCAGGATGGGCGCCCATAATGGCTCCTCTATCCTCCCGTTCCTTATCCTCCATGTCTGTAAGCCAACATAGCGCTGGTGGGACCTCTTGTCGTCGATATTCCACTCATTGAATCCCTTGAAGTAAACACCATTCTTTACTCCTTCCACTAGCTCCTCAAATGAGTGGTCTCCCGGCTCGAGGTAGGTGTTCGCCATCCTCACAATCGGCTCCCTAAGGAAGACATTCGCCCTGCTCGCACCGTTGCTCTCAACACCCATCATCGCAGCGCTCTCCCTGTTCTGCAGGAATTCATTAATCACGCCTTCCTTTACGAGGAGCCTCTTCCTTGCCTTTACCCCCTCGTCATCATAAAGATAGTAGCCGTTGCTCCCCTTTATCGTTGGGTCGTCAGCCACATTGACAGCCTCTGTGCCTATCCTTGTGCCAAGCATGTCCTTGGTGAGATAGGACTCGCCTGCCTGCGCCGCCTCCCTGCCTAGCACGCGGTCCCCCTCTGAGGGGTGGCCCACACTCTCATGGGTTATTATCCCTGTGAGTTCAGGGCTGAAAACAACATCCACCTTTCCATCGTCCATCTTCTCCCCCTTATTTATCATCTCGACTATCTCTCTTATGCTGGCTGTTATCTCATTTATTGTGTCTCCCCTGCTCATAATCTCCCATCCGCCTACGCCGCCGTACTGCCAGTACTTCTGGGCGCTCCTCTTCTCGGACATTAAGGTAATATAGTGGTGAAGGTTCACCCTAGGGGTAAATGAGTAAATCTTCGACCCCTCGCTTGTAAGGATATACTTCTCAGAGCCAGTTACCTCGAGAGAGAGGAACCTTGACGACTTCTCAAATATGTCCTTGACCTCGTCGTCTATCTTCTTCATATAGCTGAGCTTCTCGTCAGGTCCAACATCATTGATATTAATCTTCTGTGGAACGATATCCCTGCTCTCATGAGCGGGCTCTGACGCGATTCCGCCGTTGGCTGCCCCTGCAGAGCTTGCCATGGCAATCGCCCTGTTAATTACACGCAGGATATCCTCTTTGCGAAGGGAATTCACGGCCCCAAATCCGAGCATGTTCCTGTGCATGAGTCTTACGCTTATCCCTGAAAGCATGCTGAAGGAGGAGTCCTCTGCAATACCATTCTTCATTACGAATGTATCCTCATTAACATTCTCAAGTCTTACCTCTGCATAATCCGCCCCAAGCTCAAGCGCCTTGTTAAGGGCAAACTCCGCAATCTCATATTCCATGCCTATCCCCTCATCTTTCTTGGTCTTGATTCTTCATCGTTCTCTCTTTTTTCATGAACAGCACCTAGAAAACAATATTGCAGGAATGCGCATCAATTTAAATCTTTCGGAAAGTTTAGGAATAAAAATATGCTGGGTGCTCTGCAATGCATTTCTTCTCTTTGGGCGGAGTAACTCATCATTTATCATTTGATAGTGGTGAAGGATAGGAAGATTTATATATTATAAGAGGGTTTCATAAAAGCCTAATGTAAGCAAAAGTTTTAAGTATAGGGATTGTTTGTTCAATAATTAATATGATTAATAAAGAGGAAATTCAGAGAAAAATTGAGGATATTGAGCAAACTCAGAGAAAAATGTGGAGAAAATCAAAATATAGTAA
>WALR01000072.1 GCA_015522765.1 Candidatus Woesearchaeota archaeon
GACAAACTATTTCATCACTCCCGGCTTTGTCATGAAGCACCTAAGCGAGAGGGGGGCGAAAAAGTGGATTTTCACAATACTCGGGGGTATACTCTCCACAGGACCCATCTATATGTGGTATCCCCTACTGGCAGATTTGAGAGAGAAGGGGCTGGGTTATGGTCTTATCTCCTGCTTCCTCTATAACAGGGCGATTAAGATTCCCCTCCTGCCGCTCGCAGTATTCTACTTCGGCTGGGTCTATGTGTTTATACTCTCCTCTGTCATGATTATAATCTCAGTTATTCAGGGAATAACAATAGACAGATTAATGGAGGTGGAAAAATGAAAGTAGCCGTTGCATCAGAGGGAGAAACAGCTGACAGTCTGGTAAGCAGCAGGGGCGGAAGAGCCCCCTACTACCTTGTCTTTGAGGACAAGAAATTGGTGGAGGCAATAAAGAACCCCTTCGCAGCAGGAGGGGGAGGCGCAGGCTTCGGTGTCGCCCACCTGCTCGCAGGCAGGGGAGTTAACAAAGTGGTTACGGGAAACATTGGCGGAAACATGGCCTCTGCCCTGAAAGAGAAAGGAATAGAGGTCAGCGAGGAACCCGGCAGGAAGGTTGAGGAGGTTGTTTAGTAAAGATTTTTAAAGTTGCAGTGCTAACTCAGGGTATGGCCAAAAAAGGGACAAATCCGGATAACACATTGGTTATAATCCCGGCCTATAATGAGAAGGGCCGGATAAGGCAGGTTATAAGAAAGACCAGGAAGCACATTAAAAACATTGTTGTTGTTGACGATGGAAGCGCTGACGGGACAGCAGATTCTGCAATTAGGGAGGGAGTTGTCGTTCTTAAACATATTGTTAACCTCGGCAAGGGGGCTGCGGTAAAGACAGGCTGCGAGTATGCAAAGAAGAAGGGATTTAAGAGAGTTGTCATAATTGACTCAGACGGCCAGCACGACCCCGGCCTAATCCCCCTCTTCCTCTCTAAGCTTAAGAACAATGATGTTGTCCTCGGCTATAGGAGGTTTACGAAGAGCATGCCCCTTGTTCTTAAGGCGGGAAACCTTTTCTTAACCCATATGGCGAAGCTTCTGTTCGGCGTCTCTTTAAGAGATACGCAGTGCGGCTACCGCGCCTTTAACATGAACATATATGATAAACTCAGGTGGAAGAGCTCTGACTACGGGGTTGAGACAGAGATGATTGCAAATATAGGAAAGAATAAGCTTAAATATGAGGAGGTAAGAATAAATACAATATACAATGACAGCTACAAAGGGACAAGCATGATTGACGGCGTGAAGATATTCGTGAATATGCTCTTTTGGAGGTTCAGATAGATGCTTGGGGTCCAGATACTCGGGGTGATATTCGGGCTGCTCATCCTCTATGTAAGCTTTGTTTACATGAAGAAGAGGGAGTTCACAACAAAGGAGTTTATATTCTGGGCGGCTACAAGCATTGTCTTCATGATTCTCAGCATCTTTCCGCACCTCGTGGACCCCCTTGTAAAGGGTTTAAAGTTCGGGAGGACTCTTGACTTCTTTATTGTTCTTTCATTCATGTTTCTTATAGCAACTAATTTCTACACATACACCATTGTGAGGAGCAGCCAGAACAAGGTGGAGGAGCTTGTCAGGAAGATTGCTCTTGATGATGTGAAGAACAGAAAACAATAAATATGTGTTATCACTTCTAGGTGGTATGAGACTCTTTGAACAGAAATACCCTGGAACAGGGGCCATCCCCCAAGGGTATGTTAAACAGGCAACCCTCGCCGAAGCAATAAACGAGTTGAACAATGCCGTCAAGTCAATAATCCCGCCTGAAAATATGATACAGATAGGACCTCCCTCATCAAGATATGGCTTCTTCACCCAGAATAAGGATAAACTTGCCGAAATCCTTAAGCATTATTCCGCAGGTAAAACAGACAGAGATGCTAAAAAAGAAGAAAGGGATATGGCATTCTATCTATTCACACTCTCAGCAGTTGTTGCAAAAGACCTGTTATGGGAGAAAGGGAAAGGATACGGTCTACTGCCGTTACTCCCTGAAGAGAAAGGGGACGAACCAATCATAGGAGGTATTCCGGCTGGTCAGAGCATAGAAACCATGTTGAAGGAAGGAAACGAGTTAGAGCTGGCCTGGGAGAACATGGCTGAGTTCATAAAACATACTGAAGAATACAGGAGTATGATGAACTACCCTGATAAGCCCCACACATACACCTCTGAAAATGAGAGGAAGGCATTGCGCCTCGAAGGGGCAATAGTTAAATATATGGAGTCAACATATAATGCTCTTAGAAGAGAAGCAGAAGGCAGAAAATATGACGGGATGGGAATGCTTAAGGAAAGACTAGAAAATCTGCTTGTAGATCATATTAGAAGTAAAAATTCAGAATGGTCAACACAAAAACGCTAAGATTAATTGATAAGGGTGCAGTACTGTTTACCCTGCCTATCAGCGCTATCAGGAAGAGGGAAAGAAATATTAAAAGGAGTAACAGAAGAATCCTATTCATCCAGCTGTGGGGGATAGGGGAGAGCATACTTACACTGCCGGCAATATATGCAGTCAGGAAGCTTAACAATAAGGCAGAGATAAGCGTTCTTCTGACAGATAGGAACAGGGAGGTGTTCAGGGGGCAGCCCTTCATTGACAGGATAGAGGAAGTATCCATTAACCCATTAAGCATACTCAGCTTTATAGTAAAGCACCTTAATCATTACGACCTCGTTGTCGACTTCGAGGAATACCTTGAGACAACAGCGTTAATCGCACTTCTTACAGGAAAGCAAAGCATAGGATTCTGCCATAAGAGGAGCAGCAAGGCGTACAACAGGTGCGTTGTTTATGACGGCAACAAGCACACAGCAGAGGTTTTCTTTGACCTCGCAGGGGTTCTCGGGGCATCACAGATGAATGGGTTGGAGAAGCTTTCTTACTCGAATGAAGATAAGGAACATGTTGATAAAATAGTAAAGGGGAGGGGCATACTGATAGGAATTGCGCCCGGAGCAGCAGAGTCCTCAAAGAGCAGGATGTGGCCTGCTGAGAGGTTTTCCATGCTCGCCGATATGCTCCTGAAAGACAAAAAGAACACTGTCGTGTTTATAGGCGCGGGATGGGACAGGAACATCATAGGCAGGGTAAAAGGCATGATGAAATCAAAGGAAAGGATTATTGACACCTCGGGAAAGCTGACTTTGAAACAGACAATCGCACTTATCTCCCGCCTCAATCTTCTCGTCTCAAATGACTCTGGACCGATGCACATAGGAGCAGCACAAAGAACCCCCACAATAGGGTTATTCGGCCCGAACACGCCCGTAAGGTGGGCGCCCCTCGGAAAGAAGAATTTAGCAATTTATCATAAGGTCAGCTGCAGCCCCTGCATAAACAGCCACCTCGGGCAGTTCCCGGAGTGCAGGTGGAAGGGCACCCCAAAAGAGCGGATGTGCATGAAGAAGATACACATAGAAGAGGTTTATTCTGCCTGCCTGAAACTCCTTCAGCCAAGGTGAAGGTAGGTCCCGTTTATGAAGAATCCGTTTATCATTCCCCTGCCTGCAAGCACTGGAAGCAGCTCAAATTCTATTGAGGTTTTGTTTCCTATCATGTCAAGGGCTTCTCTTTGAAACAGGTATATCCCTGCGTTAATGACATGGCTCCTCGCCTCCTTTGGCTTCTCCTCAAACTTGACTATAGAAGAGCCTTCAATAAGCACGCTCCCGTATTTTTTGGGGGTCGAGGAGGTTATTAAGCCCATTGTAACAGGGGAATGGCTGGAGAAGTGGCTGTTCTCCATTGCTTCTATATTGAAGTCTGCAAGTATGTCGCCGCTGAACAGGATAAATGAAGGGGGAAGGCTTTCCCTTAACGAGAGGAGCGCCCTTGCATTGCCCTTTTTATTCACAATCTTAATCTCTGTTTTTATTGAAAGTAGCGGCTGAATGAGCATGAGCTTCTTAATGAGAGGGGAGGATGCAGTAAGGACAACCACCTGCCTTATGCCATGCCTCCCGAGGAATTCAACCTGATTCTCAAGCAGGGTTTTATTGTTTATCCTCTTAAGCGCCAGCCTGTGGTGGGCAGGGGAGAGCATTACAACTGCAAACGATATTGACTCCTCATGAAGGCCCTTAAGCAGGTAGTGCTCTATTGCCTGGCTCCTTGACCTGAGATAAGAGCCGTCTATCTTTGAGTCAACGACGCCGAGCAGGGCGGGATTTATTGCAATAGCAATCTTTCTTTTCTTTTCTTTCATGATAAAAGGTATTATTCGTTCATACTTTAAAAGTTTTTGTTTCGGGCAGGGGAATGACGATGGACTGGCAGGGATCCATCTCCTTCATCCTTTGCTTTTCTGCAGGAGTTTACAAAAGCTTAATAAGTTAATTATAAATCCCACTAAAATAGGTTAAGAATGAAAGAAAAGGTATTTTCAGAATATGTAATCACCTTTTTTGTAATTGTCTTGCTTTTTGCGAGCGGGGTAAAAGTACATTCTGTTTTGACAGCTCCAAAAATTTCTGATTGGAATTATCATCAATTGCAGAAAATAGATAAGAACAAAACAAGTTTCTCATTTATTGTTTTCGGTGATAATAAAAATGCTGTAAAGACATTTGATAATTTAATATCCAGACTAAACAAGGAGGATATCCTTTTCGCCATTGATGATGGAGATTTAGTTTATGACGGGGATAAAGAAAAATTTATGTTTTTTCTGAATCAAATAAAAAAATTAAATAAGCCTCTATTAACTGTTTTCGGAAACCACGAGGC
>WALR01000073.1 GCA_015522765.1 Candidatus Woesearchaeota archaeon
CTTCTCAGGCCCCTTATTTTCCCCGCAATCCAGCATAAATCTGCATTGCTCAGCTGGGAAGTGGAAATAGGGTTTGTTTATAAATATTGTGGTAATCCACGGGTTTGCCTCCTAAAGAAAAGCTCACTGTGGCTCGCCAGATTGTGTTAGTATGATTGTGTTAGTATGATTGTGTTAGCCGGATTCAATGCTCGCTCCGGGTTAATTCCCTGCTCTCCTCTCAGATGAGGGGCGGCGCCTTAAAACCAAAGATTTAAATATTACTCATTCAATTTTTGTATGTTAACTCTGTTGGTTTTATGAAAGATTGGTTGATTGTGAAACTGCAATTATGGAAATTATGCGATTATGTGTGATTGTTTAGGGTATGGAGTGGTGGACTGCGATGATTAGCATATTCAAGGTGTTTCTTAAGAAGTATCTTAGGGCATGGTTCAAGAAGAAGGGAAGCATAAAGCTCGGGATATACGGCCCGCCAAATGGCGGCAAGACAACTCTCGCTAACAAAATCTGCGTTGACTGGCTCGGGGAGGAGATGGGAAATGTTTCCTCCATCGCCCATGAGACAAGAGAGATACAGATAAAGGAGCAGGTAACGATAAAATCAGACGGCAGAGAGATATCATTTAATCTTGTGGACACCCCCGGGATAGCCACAAGGATAGACTATGAAGACTTCCTGAAGGCGGGCATGAAGGAGAAGGAGGCAAAGCAGAGGGCAAAAGAGGCAACAAAGGGAGTGATAGACTCCATAAAATGGCTCGACGAGATGGATGCCGTCATAATCGTCCTTGACTCGTCTAAGGATCCTTATTCACAGGTGAACATAACAATCATAGGAAATCTTGAGGCAAGGAAGATACCCGTGATTATCGTGGCGAATAAGATAGACCTTAAGAGGTCTGATGTGCAGAAGGTCAGGAATGCATTTCCCCAGTACAGGGTGATAGGGATAAGCGCCAAATTCGGGAAGAATGTTGAGGAGCTCTACAAGTCACTCTTTGAGCTGCTTAAGTAATTAACTCAATCAAATTGAGGGAGTAAAGAAAAAATGCTTGCACTTCAATTCATACCCTACAGCGAGGTTGAAGGTCTATCCTCTGTGAAGAGGATAAAGAAGCTCCTTGACCTTGTAAAGGCGGATAAAATAATACTTCTTGAGGGGCGTCTAAAGAAATCAGAGGAGAAGGACCTGATAGAGATAACCATGGAGGAGATAGACGACAGGTTTAAGGGGATAGAGCTGGCAGTTGTTTACCCTGAGAGCAAGGGGCAGTTCGTTGACAGAATGAAAAAGGGATTTCTCAGCCTGCTTCTGGGTAACCGTCTCGGATTTACAATAATAGGGCCTGCGACTCTGATAAAAGAGATAAAGCGCGACCCCGACAAAATCATGCTTTACACAAGCGAAGAGTCTTTGAAGAAGAGTAAGAATAAAAGAGGGAAGAGGTAGCTTCTTTAAAATGCCACATCAATGCGTAAGGTGCAACGCCATTTATGACGATGACGCAGAGGAGATACTTAAGGGGTGCTCCAGGTGCGGGGGCAAGCTGTTCTTTTACATAAGAAAGGACCAGCTTGAAGAGGCAAAGAAGGCTACGAATAAGCTGACAAAGAAGGAGAAGAAGGAGATAGAGCATGATGTCTATGATATCATAGGTGTCGAGCTGGACAGCTCCAAACCAGTCATCCTTGACCTAGAGGCGATAAGAATACCCAAGCCGGGGAAGTACGAGATAGACCTCGTCAAGGTTTTCAAGAAGCACCCGCTCGTGTACAAAATAGACGAGGGAAAGTATGTCATTGACCTTCCTGAAAGCTTCAGAAAAATCACAGAGAAGAGTAAAAAAGCATAAAGTTTAAATTTTTGTTATATTTTAATTATCCTTATTAATGAAACATTAATGAAATCAATGAAAATGAAAAAAACAACCGCTTATCCATCCCTCCTGTTCTCTGTTGCAGTCCTAATTGCATCCCTTATTATGCTTGGCGGATGCCTGCCGGATAACCTTTCAGGCCATGCATATGAAAAGTCTCCAGGAAGTCTCTATGTTTCCTCATTTCCTGGGAATGCAGCCGTCTATGTTGATAATGAAGGAAAAGTAATGGCGGGCCACACACCGAAGATAATAAAGGGGCTCTCCCCCGGAATCCATGAGGTTATGATAGCAAAGAATGGCTACGCGCCTTTCACTAAAAAAATCTTAATAAAGCCGAACACGATATCAAAGGTTACTGCGGTGCTTAGGCAGGGGCGGCCAGGAGAGAGCCGGGGTGGGCATCTGTCACCATCCACCACAAAGAGCCCCAGCAAAACACCAAAAACACCCAATACTGGTTCATTGTTTGTGTCCTCTACTCCTTCTGCTAATGTCCTTCTTGACGGGCGGCATCGTGGAACGACTCCCATAAAACTTACAGGAGTAGCTGCCGGCAGGCACTTCGTCGTTATTCAAAGGGCAGACTACAAGCCTTACAGGGCTACTGTAACTATTGCAAGGGGCGAAACAGTTAATGTCAATGCAGTCCTCAGTAAAAACCAGTTGGGTATGCCCTATAAAAATTTAACCAATTCAACCAAAAGCACGCGGGGCTACGGCCTGCTTTATGCCTCCTCTTATCCTATACGCGCGAGGGTGTATCTGGACAGGTTAATTGTCGGTGAGACCCCCCTCACATTAGGCAGGGTGAGTGTCGGCAGGCACACAATTCTTATAAGAAAGAAGGGCTATGAAGATTACACACAAGAGGTCCAGATAAGGGCTAAGCAGAGGACAAAGGTTTACGCAAGGCTTAAGATAAGCGATGTGAACAAGGGGAATAAATACATCCTCTACTAAGATGGTCTTTGGACTTCTAAAGGCTTCTGATGAACAATTCTTCTGCACTCCTTCTGAATTCTTCTGAACAATTATTGGGTTTTAAGTATTCAAAACTGGGAAACTTTTTTATAGGCATCCCTTATCCTAACAGCGAATGGTTGAGCTAATAATCACAGAAAAGCCCAAAGCAGGGGAGAGGATTGCAGGTGCCCTGGCAGAGGGCAGGGCGGAGAAGAAACTCCTAAACAGGGTTCCTTACTATGTTCTTAAAAGGGGAAGCAGAGAGATTGCAGTTGCCAGCGCAGTCGGCCATTTATTCAGCCTTAAAGAGAAGAAGAAGAACGGCATGTCCTATCCTGTATTCGACATAGAGTGGGCCCCCTCCTACGAGGTTGACAAGGGAGCCGCCTACACTAAGAAGTACATAAAGGTGATAGACAGCCTAAGCAGGAAGGCCGACAAAATAACAATCGCCACTGATTACGACATAGAGGGAGAGGTCATAGGGCTCAACTGCATCAGGTTCATCTCCAAGAGGGAGGACGCCAACCGTATGAAGTTCTCAACACTGACAAAAGAGGACATTGTGGATGCCTATGAGAACAAGCAGGACCATCTGGACTGGGGCCAGGCAAATGCAGGCATCGCGAGGCACAAACTCGACTGGTTTTACGGGATAAACCTCTCGAGGGCGTTGAGCGCCGCCATTAAAAAAGCCGGGATGTTCAGGATTATCAGCTCAGGGAGGGTGCAGGGCCCTGCCCTGAAGATTGTTGTGGAGCGGGAAAAGGAGATAAGCTCTTTTAAGCCTGTTCCCTTCTGGACTATAGAGATAGACGCCGAGAATAGTGAGGGGAGGGGTTTTCTGCTGGGCCATGTGAAGGGGAAATTCTGGGAGAAGAATGAGGCGTTTGATATCTTTGAGAGAGTCAAGGAATCTGACAGGGGCATGATTAAGAGCGTTACAATAAAGGAAAGCGTTCAAAAACCTGTTGTTCCGTTTGACCTTACAACACTGCAGACAGAGGCCTACCGCTGGTTCAGGATAGCACCTAAGGACACACTGAGCATTGCGCAGGAGCTCTACATTTCAGGTTTAATCTCTTATCCAAGGACGAGCAGCCAGAAGCTGGCATCCATGGATTATTCAAAGGTGATAAAGTCGCTCGCAAAGATGGGCGAGTATTCTGTGATGTGCAACGAGCTGCTGGGGAA
>WALR01000074.1 GCA_015522765.1 Candidatus Woesearchaeota archaeon
ATTGACAAATAAACTAAAGAAAAAATTAATATATCCAATAGACATTCCTAAGTGATAACAGGAACTGCGGGGTGAGATGATGGTAGAACAAAATAATCCTTTAGAAAAAATAACAGATTACCTGCAGAAGGCCATGTTTAAAACAGTATTGCTAAGATATCATACTAGAAGGACAATAGAAAGCATAAGATCTGACCTAAACAGAACCAATTTTGATTTTCAAGAGCAGCAGAAAAAGGCAGCGCAATTCTCCGCTGATTTCTTAGACTACCTAAGACAAATACAACCCCTCGGATTACAACCAGTCAGGCCAACTAAAACACAACTAAATGTGCTTTTAGAACTCTTACACTCTGTTACTGAAGGAGAATTATATCTTAACAAAATTAGTAAAGGTCTTGGAAGTAATTCAATATTCGCAATTACATTAAGAACTACAAAAAGTATTAAACCAAATTTTAGAGACATCCCTTTGAATGAATTATCTGAACAGATTTATGAAGTATTAGCCAGAGAGAAAGACATTTATTATACAACCATGTGGGATGCTGTTAAAGAAATTCCTGTTTACGCATATTTTTTAGGGCATGTAGGGCATACATTCGTTAAGTATGAAGGGGCTAATGATGGAGGGGTAATTGATTTCTTATTCACAGAAAGGAAGGCAGAAACAACAAATGACCTGGAAGCACAACTGGGATTAACCAAGCCTGACAAGGTGGATATTTATGGTGAGGGGAGCCGAATTATTTTTACAAGCAGATTCAAAGGCCTTACAGGAGAATATGAACATGTAAACCAATACTTTTACATAGGTAATTTTGAAGCAATAAGATGCAATAAGGAATATCATGTTTATGCTAGTAACGCAAGAATCCACGACGATATAAGCCCAATTGTAACTGAAGCGAGTAGAGAACTGGCATTTGTGAGAATAAACTTATAGCCAAAATAACAACATTGGCAGCAGCGTCAGAGACAATTTTTGCCGAGTAATAAAAAGCTATGAAACACTAAAAATGTACGGGGAATACAGACTGAACTTTTATCCATCGGAGCCGACACGACTAAAAATGGGGTTGTCGCTCGTCAAAAATGGATTGCGTATTTTAGCAGTGTTTTTGCATTTCTCCCCTCATTGTAGACCGCAAATATGATGTAGTTCGGCTTATTCGACAGGTAGAAGCCAATCATCCCTTCTATGTTCTTATTTCTCAATCCAATAACAGCGAAGGGCGTGAAATAGTAGCCGTTCATTGGTAGGGTATGGGAGGCGGCGCCTTGCAGCGAGAATCCATCTTCCTTATCCAGCTCTGCCTGCGAGTACACATATGTTCTCCCGTATTTATCCCCTGTAAAGAGCCTCACAGACGGATAGGGTGAGCCTCTTACTGCAACTCCAACATTATCCGGTTTAAGCATTAGCTCTAGGGCAGCATTCCTGCCAAGGTCTGCCTTGATTCCATACTTTTCTGAAAACAAAGCAAGAACTCCTGACTTGTCCTCCTGGTTGAACAGCAGGTCAATGCTGGTCTTATTGGAATCCACAGGCACGATAAAGCCTAACTGGGTGCTGACGCCTGAATTGTCAACTGTCAGCTGAGCCCCGGTGTAATACCTGCTCCATAGGTCTTCCTGAATTGTCTTGATTCCAAGTGATTGCGCCCCTGCCCGGGGTGAAAAAAGCGAAACCCCAAGGTACAATGCCAGGATTGAAGCGAGTTTTTTCATGATGCCACCTATATAGGTTCCTTAGGATAGTATGCTCCCCCACCAAGCATCCTTTTGCTCTTTGACGACTTTGCAGCTGCAATATTCTCTGCAAGCTGTTTTTCCAGATATCTTGCATCCTCTCCTTGAGGAGTGATTTGCGGTATGCTAACAACTTTGAGTTCAGGATGCTTCTCAGAGTAGAGCCCTGCCCCATACTTTTCTTTGAGAGTCTTGATGTGCGGCGCGGCATTGCTGGGTATGAGAAAGAATGCGTTGTATCTTATGGTAAGATGAGAGAACTCATTAGCTATAGGATCCATAAAATTGTAGAACCTTTCCATATCCTCTTTCCCCTCTTCCGGATTTAAAATAATGTTAGTGCCTATCTCAATATTATGCCCTCTTCCTTCAGCAACCCTGTCAGTATGCTCAAGAACCTTCAGATATGCTTCCAAGCCGCCCCTGAGCTTCCCGAGTCCTGTTTCTCCGGCTCTGCCCACCATAGCTTCAAGCCGCTCAAATGGATAATAGGCATAGGGCATTGTCTCAGCCCTGTTCCCCAGCAGTTCAGCATACACCCTGCGCTGCTCTTCAGAGCCTTCTCTGGCGTTGTCTATAATCTTCGCAAGGAGGCTAAACGACTCGCCATTACCATAAAGAACATGCATCCCAAGCTTCCTTATGTGCTTAAGAATTTCGTTGTACTGCTTTGCAGCCTTAATATTATATGCTACTTTAAAGAGCAGCTGATCGCTTGTAACTATCATAGAGGTTGCCCCCATCGACTTGTAGAAGTCTACCATCTTATTGATGTACTCAGCATCCTGATTAGCAACACCCCTTCCCGCCGCATGGCAGAAATCGCAGTTCTCCTGACAGCCCTTCTGCACAGAGATATCATCTGCTGCTAAATAAATCTCTTCTCCTTCAGGAAGAATATTCGTCAGAGTACCATAGTCAACATCCTGGAATGCGTTGCAGTGCTGAATCACGGGGTGAACTGATGACTCAGGATTAACAAGGTCGGGCCTGCCAACAAACTCAAAGGAGATGGGCGCAAACTCCATGTATTTTCCAATATTGCGATTCCACTCTATTATGTTCTTTGCCCTTGATTCAGGATCTCTCCTGAAGTTTCTTGCCCCCAGGTTTCTGGCTCTGTAACCGCCGAGGTCTGAAAAAACTCCCGGCAGGCTTGATAATGTTTTGTAATCTTCCTGCTTGATTGCTTTAAGCACCTGCTCGCCCTTATCTGTTACTTCGCCTATAAACACGACATCCAGGCCTTCATTGAGAAGGTGTTCCTCATGCCCTTCCACGCCTGTTCCAGAAGCCATAACCTTTACCGAGTCTCCGTACCTCTCCTTTAAGTATTTTCCAAGGCGCGCAACCTCATTGACATGGGTCTCAAAGGAGATTGGTATGACTACCAAGTCCTGCCTCTGCACTATTTCATCAAGAGTGTCTATTTCTGAGATGTCCTTTCCGATTCTCCTGCATTCAATAGTTGAGTAACCAAATGGTATCTCCTTGTAGACATCGCCAAGATAATTCTCCTGCCATGTTTTATGGGCAAAATCCTCTCTCGGGACTGCTGACAGATTAAGAATTGAACCATGAAGTGTAGCTTCATCCCCCAAAGCGCTTTGAAGCTGCCGCATAAGGGTTAAAGTAGTCGTAAAGGGATAGTTCATCTGGTTGTCATAACTTAATATCAGAGGCTCATCAACGAGTTCTTCCAGCGGGCTGCCGGGTCTGGGCACGATTTTCAGCTGGGTGTCCTGGGGCTTAATCCATAAGACATTAATGATTTCCTCTTCAATCTTATTTTCAGGCATTTAAATCACCTCTTTACTCCGCAGAAGGTGTAGTGCTCCCGCTGGTTTCTGCTTTTTGGATACTCCCCCACAACCCTTATCATCCCCCTGAAGAGTGTGATGTGCTCTTTCATCTCAAGGAATGACTCATATGCGATTGGAACTGTTTCACCGTTCCCGTTTGTTTCGTGTTCGTGGTTCAAGAACCACCTGGCATAATCCTTATATTCCAGTGATTCATCAGTGATGCCGATGAAGCCCCCCTTCTTTGTGATGCGCACTATCTCAAGG
>WALR01000075.1 GCA_015522765.1 Candidatus Woesearchaeota archaeon
GCGACTGCTATGCCGTCAAGCAGTATCGCCTGTGTTTGGTGGCGAAATTTGCTCTTATTTATCATTCCTGCGATTCTGCCGGTTGCGTCCTCTCCGTCCACCTCAACTGTAGTGGATAATAGCCCATCCATAAAGTTGCCCCCCCTGAAGAATGTGCCTATTACCTCTGTCTTTTTATCCCTGAATTTGTCAAATGGCGCGTCATCGACTCCTATAACCCTTATCTCTCTCTTAACAAACATTCTAGTCACTTTCCTGCCTGCTTTTGCCGGTGCTTATGCTCCCTGTCAGTTTGCATAGCTCCCCCGCCAGCTTAATTAGCCTTCTCTTCCCCTTTATCTGAACGCTCACAAGCCCTTTATCAACCATCTTTTTTATTAGTCTATGGACTTTTACCTTGTGAATTCCGGTAGCATTTGTTATCTCTGACTGGAACATGCCGCACCTATGAGCCAGCAGTGCCTCCACGATTATCCTCTGCTCCCTCTCCAGGAAGTTCAATGCCGCCCTCGCATCGAATATGAGCTCCTCTTTCTCCTTTGTATATTTCTCTGAGAGTATGAAATAAACAAGACCCCCGACGAAGAATCCCAGCGAGGAGAGTATGATTATCATCCATGACGCCGGGATTGCGCACCCGCAGGCGCTGCTGTTTTTTATATGGTCAGAGACATAGAGGGCGAAGAAGCTTGCTATGAATATGAAGCCTGTTATGATGCCAATAACCAACATCCCGTACCTTTTTGTGTCTCTGCGCATATCCCCCTCCTGTTTCATTTGATGTTTCATTATTTGTAACCAACATTTATATATTGTTACATTTAATGTTACTGGGAGAGGAGCTACTATTTAAAGATAATTGAAATAGGGTGGCAAAATGAACAGGGCATATAAAAAAAATAATGGCAGGAGCGCAATTATCATTGTTATTGCCGCCTTATTTATTCTCTCGTTCTCTCCGCTTTTTGTCGGCGCGGCCTCCCCGGCTAGCAGCAGAGGAAACCACAGCTTTGACATTGTAATCTTCTGGAGTAAGCTCTGCCCCCACTGCAAGGCTGAGAGGGCGTTCTTCACAGATATAAAGGGAGAATATCCATTAATGAAGCTGCACTATTATGAGGTTTACTACAACAAGAGCAACCAGAAGCTGTTCTCGAGGATAGCCTCCAACTACCACACTAAGGCGAGGTTCGTTCCTGCACTCTTCATAGGAAAGGATGTCATAATAGGGTTCAGCAGTGCGCAGAAAGAGGGAAAGGTGATTAGGGAAAAGATAGATAACTGCA
This sequence comes from Candidatus Woesearchaeota archaeon, assembly GCA_015522765.1. Taxonomy (GTDB): domain Archaea; phylum Nanobdellota; class Nanobdellia; order Woesearchaeales; family WALR01; genus WALR01. The sequence continues at coordinate 1,287 of WALR01000075.1, forward strand.
TTAAAAACGGCTGCCCCTCTCCATTCACATATAGAGATGGAGAAGTAAGCAAGAATACAAACTTAACAGTAAACATCCCCCTGCTGGGAAGGATTAAACCCGGCGAGATATCCCTTTTCAACCTAACACTTATTATAGGGCTCCTTGACGGATTCAACCCCTGTGCAATGTGGGTCCTCTCATTTCTCCTCACGCTTCTTGTTTACACGCGCTCAAGGAAAAAGATGCTCCTGATAGGGGGGACATTCATATTTGTATCCGCGGTTGTCTACTTTATTTTCATGGCTGCATGGCTCAACACATTCCTCCTGGTTAATTACACCACTGCTACAAGGATTATCATCGCACTAATCGCCGTGTTTTTTGGCTTAATAAACATAAAGGATTTTATCTGGTTCAAGAAGGGGGTGAGCCTTACAGTCCCTGAGAGGTACAAGCCCAAGCTATTCGAGAAGATGAGGGGGGTTGTTAAGGAGAGCAGGATTGTGCTTGCAATGGCCGGAACAGCATTTCTTGCGTTATTCGCCAACAGCATTGAACTTGCATGCACAGCGGGTTTCCCCGCCATATACACCAGAATCTTAACAATGAACAACCTTCCGATATCAAGCTACTACGCATTTATGGCGCTTTACAATGTATTTTATGTTGTTCCCCTCCTAATAATCCTTCTTCTGTTTGTGTTCACATTGGGAAGGAGGAAGATGGGGGAGAGGGAGGGCAGGATAATAAAGTTAATAGGCGGATTACTAATGCTGATATTGGGGATTATGCTGCTCTTAAAACCCGAAATGATGATGGCGGGATAAATTAAACACGCAAGAGGTGGGAATATGAAAGACGATTTTCCGGAGGGGCTTCTCTTCAGTAAGGAAAACTGCTGGGTAAAGGTTGATGAAAATGACGGGTCTGCGCTGGTAGGGGTGATAAAGAAGAGTGCCGAGGCTGTTAATTCATTCGTCTTTTTGGACGCGCCTGAAAAGGGGAGCAGATTCAGGGAGGGCGAGCCCTTTGCAAACCTCGAGGCAGTAAAATGGACGGGCTCATTAAACGCCCCGTTTGACATGTTAATCATTGATGTTAACCAGAGGGTTGTTGACGACCCCTCTTTAATAAACAAAGAGCCGTATAAGGAGTGGGTAGTTAGGGTGAAAGTGGAGAATAAAGAGGGGCTAAAGGGGCTAATGAACAGCAGGGAGGCGGAGGAATATTACTCTAAATAGGGTGTTAAGATGGAGGTGAGAGAGATGTGTATGGGAAAGAAGCTTGAGGATTTTGGGAGGTGTGTTCAGACACTCTCAAAGGAGAATCCTGAGAAGATGGGCGCCTTCCATAAATTTATGGAAGCTGTTGAGAAGGAGGGCGCACTAAGTGTGAAGGTAAAGGAGCTTATAGCGCTCGCCCTTGGGATTAAGGCGCAGTGCACCTACTGCATAGCATTCCACCTTAAGGGCTGCCTCGATGCAGGAGCAACGAGGGAGGAGATAATGGAGGCATCATGGGTGGCTGCCCTCATGGGAGGCGGACCTTCACTTGCCCATCTCGACCTCGTTATTAAGGGGCTTGAAGAGTTCAAGAAGGAGTAAGCGCAACCTTATTAAACCCTGTAGCAAGATTTATATTACATTGACATCTACGAATATGAGGGGAGTAACGCTGTTTACCCAAAAACTGTTGAGGTGAATTATGATGACTGTAAAGCTGGTAATAGTCGGCTCAGGAGCAGGCGGAGTGATGGCTGCGGTAGAGGCAAGGAAGAACGATAAGGATGCTGACATAGTCATGCTTACAAAAGAGAAGCATTTCACCTATTCGCCCTGCGCCATGCCCTTCCTCATAGGGGGGGAGATAAAGAAGGAGGATGACATTATAGTGTTCAATGAGAAGTTCTTCTCGTCGATGAATATTAAGCTTGTGAGGGAGGTTGAGGTAAAGTCCATTAACACGGCTGAAAAGCTCGTTGAATACGAGGATAAAGAGAAGAACAAGAAGAAGGAGGGTTATGACCGCCTGATCCTCGCCACTGGAAGCTACGCATTCATTCCGCCAATAGAGGGGCTTGACAAGGAGAAGTTCTTCACCCTCAAGAACCTTGACGGTTGCGAGGGGATAATCTCAGAGTCCAATAGGATACTTAAAGAGAGAAGCGGAGCAGGGGCTTTAATCGTCGGCGGCGGGCTCATAGGGCTTGAGGGGGCATTCGCCCTAAAGAAGAAGGGCTTTAATGTGCTCGTTGTGGAGGCATCGCCGAAGATTCTGCCTGCAATGCTTGACAGGGAGATGACTGAGAAGGTGAAGGAATACATTGAGGGGCAGGGCATAAGGGTAATGACAGGCTCCCTGCTTAAGAGGGTTGAGAAGGGAAGGGCGCTTATTGCAGCCAATCAGGGAGACATCAATGAAGATTATGACATGCTGCTAATCGCCGCCGGAACAAGGCCCGACACAAAGCTGGCAAGGGACGCCGGAATAAAGGTGGACAGGGGGATTGTTGTTGACGGGAGGATGAGGACAAGTGTTGAGGATGTTTATGCCTGTGGCGACTGCGCAGAGTTCAGGGGGGTTCTGGGAGAGGTAACCCCTATGATAGGCACATTTGCATTCAGGTCAGGGAAGACCGCGGGGGCGAATGCTGCGGGCGGAGAGGCCTCCCTTGACATCGCCCTTAACACCGCCATCACAAAGCTCGGCGGGATGATGGTTGCCAGCGTTGGCGCGACAGGGGAAGCTGCGGAGAAGGGCGGCATTAATGCTGTCTCCTCATCGTTTACCTCGAGCTCGAGGTCTGAGTACTACCCCGGCGGAACCCCTATGACAGTCCGCCTTGTGTGCACTAAAGAGGGGCTTTTACTCGGAGCCCAGATAATAGGGTTTGAGGAGGTTCTTGGAAGGATAAACCTTATGGCGCTTGCAATACAGAACAGGATTTCAATTAAGGATATCTCGAATCTTGAGAATGCATATGCGCCCCCCCTCTCGCCGATAGACGAGCCCCTCAGCGTCGCTGCTGGTCTGTGCCTAAAGAGGCTTTCTCTCCAGCTCAAATGATGACTGCCATTAATGGGGGGAAACTCCCGCCCTGGCTTAGTATAGAGGTGAAGGACAGAGATGCCTATCTCTCCATGCTTGGGCTGCTTAAGTCGTCCGGCCTGCACACAATCTGCATTGAGGGTGACTGCCCGAACAGATATGAATGCTTTGCCAGAGGGCAGGCGACCTTTCTTATACTTGGAGATGTGTGCACGAGGAATTGCAGCTACTGCAATGTGAAGACCGGGATTCCTGGGGCGGTTGACTATGATGAAATCAGAAGGATAGGAACTGTCGTGAGAGAATCAAAAATAGGATATGCAGTAATCACCTCTGTAACAAGGGATGACCTGGAAGACGGCGGGGCGTCTGTCTTCGCCCTTGCAATAAGAGAGGTGAAGAGGGCCGGTTCAAGGGTGGAGGTTCTTATTCCTGACTTCAGGGGGGACGAGAATGCCCTGAATAAGGTTATTGATGCCAGGCCTGATGTCATCGCGCACAATATCGAGACGACGAGGAGGGTGTTTAAGAGGGTGAGGGGCAGGGCTGATTACAGCCAGTCCCTTAACATCCTTAGCTATTTAAGCAGGAAGAGGTGCATGGTTAAATCAGGCTTAATGCTCGGACTCGGGGAGAGCATTGATGAGATAAAGGATACCCTGAGGGAGCTGAGGGAAGCAGGGGTGGACATCGTTACAATCGGCCAGTACCTTGCTCCGGGCAGGGGGCGCGCTGCTGTTATGAAGTATTATTCAGCTGAGGAATTTAGGAAGATAGGGGATTACGCCTATTCCCTCGGGTTTGGTTATGTAGCAAGTTCGCCTCTTGTGAGGAGCTCCTACAGAGCAGAGGAGGCTTTCCTTGTTGCTTTTAAGAGGAAAAATGGAAGGGAGAGTTTTCAGACTGGTTGAGCACTCTGATGAGCCGTTCATGAACATGGCTGTTGATGAGGCGATGCTGGAGGCAAGGGCGGAGGGCAGGGCAGGCGACACCCTCAGGATTTATTACTGGAAGAAGCCTGCAGTTACGATTGGCTATTTCCAGTCTGCGCAGAAAGAGGTTGACATTGAAGAGGCGCTACGCCTTGGTGTGCCTGTGATAAGGAGGATAACAGGGGGCGGAGCTGTTCTCCATGACCGCGAACTCACCTACTCGATTGTGTGCTCAGAGGGGCTTTTTGGAAGGGAGATAGTGAAGAGCTACAGGAGGATAGCCTCCTTTATAATAGAAGCCCTGCGGATTCTTGGGGTGGATGCCTCTTTTGAGGGGATAAATGACATTGTCGTTAATAATCTGAAGGTTTCTGGGAATGCCCAGACAAGGAGGAAGGGGATAATCCTCCAGCACGGCACCCTCCTCATCTCTCCAAGCAGTTTATTCTCTCTCCTTAAGATAAGCGGCGAGAAGCAGAAGGGGAGGCAGGGCGCAAGGGTTGGCTTTCTCGACGCTATGATTAAAGGAGACAACTCGTTTGACTATTCATTTGATTATCTGTTTGACAGGCTGGCAGATGCTCTTAAGCGCTCCTTCTCTTCCCATATAGCCCCCCTTGTTAAAGGGGAGCTGAGCAGGGAGGAGATTGTTAGGGCGGGGAATCTTGCTGATGAGAAGTATCGTACAGAGGAATGGAACATGAGGCGCTAGTATGAATGGAGACGCTATAAGGATGGAGGGAGAGTTCAAGGAGCCCCTGAATAAGCTTGTCAGGGCTGAGATAGTCGCTGACAACTCTACAATAAGGGGGGTTAAGATAACAGGGGACTTCTTCATCTATCCCGAGGATTTTCTTGAAGAGATAGAGAGATGCTTAAAAGGGGTTAAATTAGGGGAGGGGCTGAAGGAAGAGGTTAAGAGAAGGATAAAAGCATTAACTAAGGGAAGTAATGCCCAGCTTGTAGGCATAAGCCCAGAGGGAATAGCAGAGGCAGTCGCAAGGGCAGGGGCTAAACAACGCCAATAAGGTGGAGGAGGGATGTTAAGAACCTGAAGTAGTCCCTGCGCAGAGTGATTATTTCTTTATAGATTGAACTGCCCTCCTTACCCCCTGCAGAATCAACAATCAGGCGAAGGCCGTCGGTGTAGTACCATGAGTTATCTCCGTTGCCCATGTAGAGTATAGGCGGCAGGCTGATTGTGTAGTGCATTGACAATCCATAATATGAGGAAATCTGACTTCCTGTGAAGTCCCTCTCGCTGTCTATGTCAGGGGAGATTATATGGGTGGGGACTGGTAGGAGCCCTGAGAATGTTATTCCCAGCCCGGCGTCGTAGCTTGCCGCCGCATAAAGGGCTTTCCTTCCGTTAACCCTGGATTTCCATAGCCTTATGTGGTGCCTCTTTTCGATGCCCCCATTAGGCCCCTGAAGGGAGAAATCCTGCATCCTGCAAACAGCCTTATTGCCTTCACGGTTGATTATGTAGCGGGGGCTTATTGGCGTGACTCCCCCTGCAAGCCCGTTTACCATTTTGTCTATGCCTTCCCTGCCGAGTGGGGGGGCGCTCTCCCATCCCTTCTCCTCGAGCAGGCTAAGATTAAAAGAGTCGCTAAGGATAAGGATGTTGACGGGCTCCCCCTTTATTGTGCATTGGCTGTCCACATAGCTGAATAAAGTCTGCTCATTCTTATTGATGAGTAGGGGGTTCATAAGCCACAAAAGGGCGTACAATAAAATTAGTAGTGCTATAAATGAGAACGCCGAGATGCCCAGAACCTTAAGGCACCTTATTATAACCAGAGATTTTTTGGACTGAGGCATTTGATTAGTTCACAGCTACTTCGCAGCTATCAGTGTGCTCGTGAGTCTTATCCCCTTTATCGACCTCACCTTGTCTATAACAAAAGATGATAACGCACCGGGGTTCTCTGTCTCAACCCTCACAATCATGTCCCACTCGCCGAAGAGTATCTTAACCTCCTTGACCTCCTTGTAGGAGGCAAGAATATCGTATATCTCCTGCTCCCTTGGCTTATCAAGGGATATTAATATGAATGATATCATGGCTTAAGGTGGAGGAGCCTTGTTTATAAAGATTGCTGAAGAATTCCATGCTTCTCTTTTATGCCCCTTATTTTGCCTCTTCAGCCTGCGCCTGTCACATCGCCGCATGAGGGCAGTTCATATGCAGCCTTCTTCTCCCTAAATGAGGAGGTAAAGTTTCCTATGTAGTTGTTGTTGTGGTCATAGGCGAGTACATAAGCGGTGTATTCCGCCTTATCATCATTAACTGTCACCTTCCTGCTTGGCGAGAGTGAGTTGCCCTCGAACCATCTGTATGA
>WALR01000076.1 GCA_015522765.1 Candidatus Woesearchaeota archaeon
CCCCTTGAGGGCATAGCCAAACCTCGTCTTGTCTGACTGTTTTAATTTTCTTAAAGAATAAGACACAAGAATAAAGCTCTCTTTTTTCTCTTGTTTTTTATTGTTCTTCCCCTTCATACCTACCGTTTATTATAAACCTTAAATCACTTTAAATAGTTTTCTGTTTATTATAAACAACCTATGCTCTATTCATACTCACAGAAGCATTTCCTAATTCCGTATTTGCCAATTTTGCCCCCTCATTTAGTTCCCTTTTCACCCTTCCTACATTCTTCTTCCCGATTTCTATAAGCTCAGCCTCAATCCTCTCCATCTCCCTGCTTATGCTTGACTCTCCGATTTCAAGGGCTGATATGTGCTTGCTGTATATTGCCTCGAATCTTTTAATGGCCGTGTTCATCGCATTAACAAGCCCCCTTCCCCCTACAATCTCCCTTTTAAGGTTTGTTTCTATATCCTTATCAATGCTGTCCTCCCTTGTAATAACCACCTCAACATTATCAATATCCTCCTTTAAGCTGATATCAGATTCACTCTTAATCATGCCCATTGCATTTTCAATTGCTTTGTTAAGCCCGTTGAACCCCTCCTCTAACCTGTTAAAACCCTGATTTATGAACTCACTCTTCAGACTGAGCTCAAGAACACTCACAGCACTCTCCATTATCTTGCTGCCATAATTAAGAATCCTTATGTCGCCTCTCTCAAAGAGAAGGAGTTTTCTGAGCAGAACAATAAATCCGGCGGTAAGCTCTCTTAATTCACCTATGCCAAGTGAGCCATCGTTTTTCTTTATTTCTTCCTCAATCCGCTTAAGCTTCCCGCTTACATCTTTCATGCCCTTCTCAAATTCCTCCTCTGCCTTGGCATACCCCTTTTCTTTCAGCCCGGCATTAATGTTTTTTAGCCCCCCTTCAATACTCTTCCCCTCTTCTATCACTTTTTTCAGCTTATTATTTATCTCCTTCGCCTCTTTGAACAGCCTCTTCTTCTGGGACTTTATATCATTTAGCTGCTCCCCAATGTTCAGCTTTTTTTCCTTCGCCGCCTCTCCTAATTTCTCAATTCCCTCATCTAACTCCCTATTCAATCCTCTTATCTTTTCCCCCCTCTCAAGGTTGAGCCCTCTTATCTTCTTTAAGTTATCATTCATCACAGAGGATTCCCTAAGAGCATCCACAAAATCATTAAACGGGCTTTTGAGTTTTTCCTTAACATCCCCGATGATATCGGCCTGGTCCCTGATTATGATAGCTATCCGCTCCCCTGTTCTTTCTATTGCATCCGCTCCCCCTGTTGCATTAACCCCCCTGAGAATGTTGAATGCCCCTGCAAGAACCCTGCCTATAGAGGATATATTTACTGTGAGTGTGTTGTTTGCTCTTGTAAGCGCCTCCTTGAGCTCATCTGTCAGGAGCCCCTCCTCTGCTGTGGATGCGCTAATCAGAGAGGTTGCCTCATCAATGGCAGCAACCTCCCCCTCTGCGCCATCCCCTCCTATTTTTTCATTTCTCCTCTCTTTCCTCGCACCCTTTATGCTCTTCAAAGCAGCCCTTGCAAGTCCTGCCGCAGCTAAACCCCATCTTGCTCCTTTTTTGCTTGCTCCTTTTTTGAGGTGTTTTAATCCTTCAAGGGCAGCCCTCACTCCCATCCTCCTCTGCCTCATCTTGTCAAGGGCAATCATTACTGGTATGAGCAGAAGAATAAACGAGTATTTCAGTCCGCCATAGAGAAGCACAACCATTACAAGAACGCTCCTGGGGACCTTTGTCGACCTGTAGTGCTTGTACTTATAATAGGTGTACCACAGCATTAGCAGGGTCAATACTAGGACGCCCATCTGATACTTCACAGGGACATTCCCTGCTCCTCCCTTGAGCAGGCCTATTGCCCCCTCAGACGCCCTCTCCATTCCACCGTAAAAAAAGCTCATAAAACCATTCTCATTTTTTAACTATTTAATTTTAACTATTAATACTGCCGTATTAAACGCAACTATTTTATTTGGGAATGAAATAACACTGGCTATGAGAACGCTTAAAAGGGATTTGAAGCATGGGATAATAAGGGTGATGCCCGAGAGGATTGAGGATGACTATGCACTCTCGCTTATTATTAAGAGGGGGGACATCGTTGAGGGACTCGCCACCAGGAAGATAAAGCTCGGGGGGAAGGAGGAGCCTGTTAAGAAGAGGTACAGGCTGAGGATAAGGGTTGAGAAGACATCCCTTGAGAATGGCACCCTCAGGGTGAACGGCAGGGTAGAAGAGGGGGTAGAAGAGGTCCCCTCAAAATCATTTCAGAGCATTATTGTTAGCCCCGGCTCAACAATCACAATAATAAAAGAGGAATGGAGCGCGTACGCCCTCCACCTCTTAAAGCAGGCAGGCAAAAGCCAGGAGGCACCCATCCTTCTCGTAGTCCATGATAGGGAGGAGGCATCATTCGCCCTTCTCAGGGGTAAGAGATACACACTGCTTGAGACTATCAGGGGGAATCCCCCCAAAAAGGACTATGCCCAGAACTCAGAGGACTTTTACAGGGAGATAGCAAAAGAGACTGAAAGGTACTCTGCAAAGTACTCCCCTAAAAGGATTATAGTGGCGAGCCCAGCCTTTTTCAAGGAGTATGTAGTAAAACTGCTGGCTGATGATGAGAAGGTGATAACCGCGAGCTGCTCAACCGCAGGGGAGAGGGGGGTAAACGAGGTTCTTAAGAGGGACGAGCTGAGAAGGGCGGTTAAGGAGGTAAGACAGGGGGATGATTCTGTTTTAATGGATGAGCTAAAGATGAGTATTGCGGCAGGTGGAAATGTGACATACGGAATTGACGAGGTTGAAAGGGCTGTAAATGCGGGTGCAGTCTCAAAGCTCCTCATAAGCCAGGGGCTCCTCACAGCAGAGGATGAGGCGCATTTCAGGAGGATTGATGCACTGATTAAAAAAGCGGAGTCCTCAAGGGGAGAGCTCCACATATTCGAGAAGGGGAGCGATGCTGAAAGGGAGCTTAACGGCCTGGGCGGAATCGCAGCTTTTTTAAGGTACAGGCTTAAATAGGTGGATTGAATGGAATTCAGAAAGATTCAGAAGACGGGAAACATGTTCTACCTCTACCTTCCAACTGACTGGTGCAGGATGAACGGCATAAAAAGGGACTCCCTCGTGAGGGTTAGTTCGGACAGCGCCGGCATCCTCCAAATAAAATCGTTCATTGAGGAAAAGGAGAAGTCTCTTCCCTCATTCTCTATAGACACCTCTGACAAGGACATACTCTCAAGGTTCATAGTTGCCTGTTATATCAACCCTGCGCGAGGCTTTAATATAAACCTCAGGAAGCCCCTCGGATTCTCTGTTCTTCTCGACCAGAAAAAGCTCATAAGTGTCGAGGTGGTGGAGTTTGACGGGAAGCATATAAGCTGCGAGTCGAGTGTCTCCATAGAAAACCCCTATTCCATCCTTAAAACCCTTATGAGAAAGGTTGTTAACATGCTCATAGTTATGCTAAAGAACTACAACTACGAGCTTATAGAGAGATACGAGAATGAGATTGACAGGAGCAGACTCCTAATAGAAAAGGCTGTCATCTCAGGGCTTATGAATGTAAAGTACTATGAAATGCCTGCTGTGGAGCTCCATTACTCGGCGATAATCGCGCGGGAGGTTGAGAGGCTCGTTGACAAGGTGATACTTCTCGACAAAAAGGACAAGCCATATATGAAGAAGCTTCTCTCCATATTCTCCGCCCTTCTCTCCATAATTGACGAGAACAGGATAGACATCCATTCTGCCATAAGCTTTGCAGAGCTCTCTAAAGCAGTTAAGACAAAATCCTTTAAGGGGGACTTAGAGGGGGGCAGGGTTAAATTAAAAAACAGGCTTATAAAAAACGCCGTCTGGGAGGGCGTATCTGCAATATCAGAGGTGATATTTGACTGGGCAATCACCCTTTCCCTGCAGTAGCCTCCCTGTTCCCATTGCATTAGCAAAAACCAATCTGCCACACCATACAAAACAAAACATTTATATAATTCTGTATACTGAATTAGAGTCATGGTTTCAAGAGATTTATCCCTAAAAAGAGTGAAAAAAGATTCAAAGAAAAGAAATGGCGTGGGAGGAGGAAGCGCAAGCACCCTCATAGTAATAATAACCTTTATGATAGTTCTTTACATTCTTTTCATTTCACCTGAGGAGCGGGTCAAGCTTCTTGGGGACGAGAACGCTACATCCCTGTCAACAATTAATTCTGCATCCGGCGCGGCGCTGTTAAAGGCAAGCCCGGGCAGGCTTATTAAAGAGGGGGCGCAGGAGGTGGAAAAGGACCTTCCCGGCTTTACGGTTTACAGCACTGTAAGCGCAAAGGTCCTCCATGAGGAAAATCCCTTTGTCATAAAGGCAAACTCTTTTGAGAGGGAGGACAAAACAATTGAATTCTCCCTAAATCCCCTCCTGACAAGAGATGTTATACTCAGCTTTAATGCCAATGGGAAGGGGACTATGACAATAAGGCTGAATGGAAATAAGGTGTTCGAGGGCCCAGTTTCATCAAACTCGCCTCCAATCAAATTAGACGGAAAATTCCTGCTGGCTGATAATAAACTCTCATTCAGGGTTGAGGGTGTAGGAATACTCTTCTGGATGTCAAACCAATACGAGATTTCCAATCTTAAGATAATAGGCAATGTGAAGGATGAGAGCAGAAAGAAGGCATCGCTGACATTCACCCTTTCAGAGGATGATATGGCTGCAGTTAAGAGTGCGGAACTTAGGTTCGTGCCTGACTGCATAGCCGGAGATACAGGGGTGCTCTCAATAAGGCTCAACAATGAGCTGCTCTTTGAGGGCGTGCCTGACTGCTCCCTGCCCAACAATATCGACATCCCTGCCGCCTATCTTAACACAGGAGAAAACCTCCTATTATTCGAGAGCAACAGGGGAAGCTACACCATCAGCAATCTCGCGGTTAAGCTGAAGCCAAGAACAGCAGAGTACCCCCTCTACAGCTTTGATGTTAATGAGAGCATATGGAATGACATTCTTAATGGAAACGCAAAGGTAAAGCTTAAGATGGACTTTATTGATGACGGAAAGCTGAAGAATGCAATTATCTATGTAAACACCGGGAAGAAGACGATATCAACAGACAAGGCTCATCTCGAGACAGACATAACATCTAAGGTAAGGCAGGGCGACAACACCCTTAAGATTGTCCCTGAGTCAAAGAGTATAGACCTAGTCTCTGTTGAGGCAGACATTGTTTACTGAACGATAATATGCTTTCTATTAGGAGTGCAGGCAGTTTACAACCGGCTGAGAAAAATGATAAAAGGAAAATTCGGGAGGTTAAAGGAATTCTTTAAAGCGAAGGTGGGAAAACATAAAGAAGCCTCAGGGGAAAACTCGGCAGGCTATAATGAACCGATGCATCCCCCTAATCGATTCTACCAATATGGTATACCTCGAAGCGTAGTGGGAATCAATGACTATCTGAGCGAGAGCAACACACCAATAATACTTGGGCTTATTGTATGGCTTATTTCAATCCCCCTCAACGCGGCGGGCCTCATAAAATACACCCTCGCATTGTATCTTCTTCTCTCAATATGGTACCTCAGTCTTCCAAGGGCTCCCGCGAGTAAGAGGAGCATAGCCATTTTATTCTTCCTGACAACAGTCTTCATCCCCATCTTCAGGACTCTTGCCCAGCTCATAATGTTCACCGCATTACTGCTTGCATTGACCTACTTCTTCATATTCAGGGATGAGGACTCGAGGGAGCTCGGAACGATGCTTCTCCTTGTAATATTCTTCTTCCACCTCTCGATAGGGCTCTTTCCGCTTCTTGCAAACCTCCTCCCCGGAATAGAGACAACAAGGCTCTTTATGATGTTAAGGGACCTAATAAGGTACTTCCCAATAATCCTTATACCTGTTTTGTGGTTCGCCCAGACAACCCTTGGCGAGATACTTAAGTATGTGTTTCTGGGCTACCTTCTTTTAGGCAGTTTCTTATATGTCAGCCCTGCCTACTCCCACATGTCCGTCCTTAACATTTACAGGCCCCAGGCAGAGAAGATGAATGAGAAGGTTCAGGGGCAGGGCGGCTTCCTCTCCAGAATGCCCTCCCAGCTCTTCCTCGGCGCAAAGTGCGCCCTCGGAATGGGGAACAGCTCCGAGTGCGCCCGTCTCGGGGAGCTAAGCGGCGTTGACAATGGGGAGGCAAACACTACAAAGAGCAGGGCTCTCCTCAAGGGCAGGATAGAGGACTCCAATGATGTATTCTTCCTCTCATTAACCAAGCCCCGCAGGAGCAATGATTATGACAGGACAGGCGCCTCCTTCAATGTCATTTACAGGAGCCCGCTTGACACATTTGACCTCTCGCTTGAATGCAATATAAAGTCCCCTACAGGAATGGTCAGGGGGGACTCGTTCTTCGAGGTGTTTAACCCTTCATCGCTGGCATACGAGAAGAAGGCCTTAGTCCCCCAGCTCAGAAGCGATGAGAGGAGCAGGGCGACATCCTCTATAAGCGGGAAGTGTTTCGTCAATCCCAACCAGATATCCATGGGCAAGAACGATTTCATAATAAAGGTTAGTGCGTCAGGCATACACTCTGCAGTCCGCCTCCCCCTACTGTTCATCCCCGCAGAATACTACTCGAGGATTTCTGCAGAGGCATCAAGAAACGGGATAAATGCACCGGACACATATAAAAAGGTGGGCGACAGCTACATAACCAAGAACATAAACACATATAAAAAAGAGCTCTTTGAATACCAAAGGAATATGCTTGAGAGTGCAAAGGTGAGAGGGAGCAATAAGATAGATTCAACATATCCGTTTGGAAGGGTTACCTCATTCTACCTTAATAAGCTCGTCCCCTGGGTTCTGGATGTCTCAAACACCGGCTACGACAGCTACGGTCCGGTAATATCTGTAAGGAAAGACGGCTCTACAACAATTACCCTTTACCTTGGCATCTCCCAGGGAATGCCGAAGGAGCTGAGCCTCAAGGTTGGGAGTGCGAAGCTCATCCTTCCTGAAGGATTAACCCCTGTGAAGGGCGCATGCCCCTTCTCGAGGAAGAGCAAGGGTTCAGCCAATGCGTGGGAGATGGAAAACCCGAACCTTCTTGACACTGAAAGGATGCGTAAGGGGACTCTTGACTCCTCTGTCTCCTGCCTTCTGGCAGTTACGGATCCCTCTAAGATAACAGAGCCCTCCAGCGTTACGAAGAGGGATGTTGAGGTGGTCTTTGATAATATGGTTTATGAAATTGAGAACAATAAGTTCAGCATAACATTCAACGGGAAGGAGATGTTCAATGGCAGGCTTGACTTCTTCCCCCTCCAGTCCGGCGTGTATAAGCCCTTCTTTGAGAGCGACTACGGCTCATGCAGGCCTGACAGGCCCTGGCTGAGCAGTCAGGGGTGCAGGTTCCACGAGGGGATAGACCTTCTCACAAAGGGGAATACGGTTGGTCTGCCTGTTTATTCTGTCCGCCCGGGAAAGATAGTTAAGGTAGGGTGCAACCTCTACGGGGGGAACAGGCTCACGATAGCGGATGAGGACAACCCCCTCCTCGTCTATTACTATGCCCATCTCCACTCCTATGCAAAGGACTGGAAGGTGGGGGATGAGGTGAAGGCAGGGGAGCTTATAGGGACAGTCGGAAATACGAGGAACTGCGAGAAGAAATGCATTAATGACAGGCCCTGCAGGGATAAGTGCAGTGTCATTGACGGGGTCCATTTATGCGGTGAGGTTGACAATACAATGGTTGCCCATCTCCACTTCGGGATTTACCTCTCCGGAAGGTCGCTTAATCCCTATAATGCATTAGTCGATGCAGAAAACAGGTATGTTAATGGAGGAAAAAATGCCTAAGAATCATAATTCAAGGACGATACTGCTTTTAATCCTTCTCCTAATAGTTGTAGGTGTGAGCGGATGCAGGAGATTTACGACTCACAAGGCGGATAACTCAAATCTTGGAAAGGGGTTCAGCCAGATATACACGGGAACTGACGGCGTAGTGTTTGATGTGCTTAAGGGGATGCCCCCTTCAACAATATCCCAGGGGGAATCATTCTCAATAGGCATCCTTATTGTAAATAAGGGCGCGGATGCCGCCAGGGGGGTTGTTAAGATAGGCGGCTACGACCCTGACAAGTTCTCCCTCCCAAAAACATCAGCTGACTTCGCGGTCGGGGGTAAAAGGGAGTATGGGACCATAGGCGGCGAAGCAAGGAAGGTCTTTGACGCATCAAACACGAGAATACCATATGGCACAGAGGAGTACACAGGGACATTTACTGTAAGTATCTGCTACAACTACACCACTAAGGCGGCGCTGCCCGTCTGCATAAAGCCGCCTGACAAGTCCAGCCAGATTACTGAGGCGTGCAAGAATGGGGTGACAAAGGATTCTGCTGGCCAGGGCTCTCCAGTAACTATTGATGCAGTCCAGAGCGAGAGCACTACAGAGGATGGGAAGACAAAGCTGAGATTCAAGTTCCACATAAAAAACGCCGGCAGGGGAAGGGTTACAGAGTTTAACTCAGGGCTCTGCAACGGCGACTCCTCTGTAAGGGTTGATGAAATCAGTGTTTATGGGAAGTCCTATAAGAAGGGGGAGGTGAAATGCTCATTTAGGGGGGAGGATGGCCTGTTCCTATTAGGGGCGGACAAGGACAACTACCTTGACTGCTCGGTCGACCTCGGCGGCTACAAAATTTCCTCTTTTGAAACCCCTGTTGTTATCCATCTCTCATACGGCTACCTCGAGTCAGAAGACATTGATGTAAAGGTGAAGGGCAGGGACATAATACTCTGCCCTGCGGACCACTGCAAGGACAAGGGAATGTGCACTACTTATTATAATGGCTACTTTGATGACAATAATAAAAGAATGGACTGCGATAAGGGCTATGAGTGCTGCAAGTCAGCCCTCTCAAAGTGTGAGAGGGAGCATGAGGGTGCCTCATGCAGGAGAAAAGGGGAGTGCGGCCAGTCGGTGTTCCCCGGAGAGTGCCCTGGAAAACTCCTCTGCTGCCCCCCTAAGCTGCCTGAGAGTCCTGCAGGGTCTAATGGAAAGAAATAAAAAGGTTGAATCAAAAGTACTCATATGGTGAAAAGATGAAGAAGGAGAATCTGCTGCCCGGATTTTTCATTGTGCTTGCCCTCTCGCTTTTACTCCTCTCAGGGTGCACGAATAATAATAGGGGGATGAACAACCTTAAGCTGGGCGGCCTTGGAAGGAACCCTGATAAGTATGTTGATGTCAGGACAAATTTCCATACAGGCACAAAGGGGGTTACTGTTAAGTTTGTGAAGGACAATCCGCCATTAATCCTTTATGACACTGGTAATACAGACCCTTCTAAGCCCGAGATTCCCCTCCTCCTCCAGGTCCGTAATGAGGGCGCCTATACTCCGGACGCCATTTACATCTACCTCACAGGATTTGACCCTAATATAATAGGGCTCCCGACAAGATTTCCTCGTATAAGCTCCCTTCAGGGGAGGAGCCTCTTCAACACAGAGGGCGGCATAGCCATGCTGGGTCTTAGTGATGGCACTGAATTTGGCACAGGAGTTGATAGGGGTCAGATAGACCTCCCCCCTGAGCTTGACGAGTTTAATCCGACTATCCAGGCACTGTTCTGCTATGATTATGAGACAGATGCCAGTCCTACGATATGTGTTGATCCTCATCCCTACACAGTAACAGAGCAGAAGGCGTGCAGGGTGGAGGATGTGAAGGACTTCAGGGTGGGGGGCCAGGGTGGTCCTGTTGCAGTCACCTCTGTCAGGCCCAGGATGGTTCCAGGAAAGGTCATAGTCGAGATTGGTATAAGAAACAGTGGGCACGGCAAGGTTGTCAGCATTGATTCAATAGGCGGTAATTGCCCCTTCGGTCTTGGTTTCAGCGATATGAACATCATGGGGTATGAGGTAACATTCAACGGCAAGATTGTTGACAGCAATTCAAATACTGGCAGAACAACAGGTTCAGTAGAATACGGATGCCAGCCCTCTCTTCTCAGGCTGAGGAACAATGCGGCAACCCTCCACTGCATCTTCCCGATTAACTCCATGCAGAACTCTGCCTATCAGACAGTCCTTAATATTAAGCTTAAGTACGGCTACCTTGATTATACAGAAAAGCAGTTGAGGATAAAGAACATTAAGCGGTACGGCTAGCTGGAATTAATGCACCTAATAAAACAAAACATTTATAAAAAAGGGGAACAAAGGGATTCAGGTAGTTAGTAATTTATAACTCTATAATGTCACTTTATAAAAAATTAAATTATGCGAGGCTGGTGCGAATGAGAAAAGAGATGATTTTCCTGACAATAACCTTTATAGCGCTTCTATTCCTGGTTAGCGGTTGCAGCAAGTCCCAGCAGTCAAAGGGCCCGGCTACTGGAACAAGCAGCGGGGCTTTTATAGGCGGTACAGACGGCGTGACACTTGCCTTTATGGACGGTTCTCCTCCGCCCGAGGTTTACGACAACAAGCTCTACCCTTTTAGTGTGAGCCTTAAGGTTTCAAATCAGGGCGAGTGGGATGTGCCAGCCGGCAAGGCAAAGATAGTAATAAGGGGGATAGACGCCGCTGACTTCGGCAATCCAAAGGTAGAGGAGACACTTAATTATGAGATTTACGGGAAGAGGAAGGACGCCCAGGGGACAATAACCCCCGGCACAATCACAAATGTGGATTTTCCAGGATTCAGCTATTCGAAGAAGCTTACAGGGAGCGCGGTTTTTAACATACAGGCAAATATCTGCTATCCCTACGGAGGAAAAGCATCCACGAAGATGTGCATCTGGAAGGAGATGCCAAGGCCTAAAAGGACAGGGGATGTGTGTGATGTGACTAGGAGGATGAACCC
Organism: Candidatus Woesearchaeota archaeon; assembly: GCA_015522765.1. GTDB lineage: Archaea > Nanobdellota > Nanobdellia > Woesearchaeales > WALR01 > WALR01. Next base: position 10,906 of record WALR01000076.1, read on the forward strand.
TGAGAATTCCGGTTCCCCTGTTCACATAAGTGATTTCAGCCAGTACCCTGTGGGCCCCCATAAGATAAGCTTCTCTTTTAAGATTACCCATGTTGGAACAGGGCAGCTCTTCTCTCCTGAGAATGCGAACTGTCAGGAGGGGGACTTCTCAACAAAGGACAAGGTAAAGGTGACAGTGGATACAGGCATAGCAGGACTTACCTGCCCTACGCTTGGCTCATCGAGCGGAAGCTCGGTATCAGGCGAGGTCAAGCTATTCAAGGATGGGAATACGATTACATGCACCCAGGATGTTGGAAATGTTGCCTCTGACTTTGAGAAGGCAATCTCAATAATCACTGAGTTTAATTATAAGAAGAGCGCCCAGAAGTCCCTGATAGTTAAGCATATAGAGCAGGGCGGAAATTAGTTTTCGTACCACTCTCTAATAGAAAAGTTTAAATAGTGGAATAATTAAATTTGAGAAGAGGTGAAGTAAATGGAGAGCGAGAGAGCAAGAATAAGCATACTCATAATGGTGGTGCTGGTTGTTGTTGTTTCTGTCTTGAGTGTGTGGACGGTTCTTGAGAGAACATCTCCCACTAATCAATATGTTCCCAATCAGGTTGAGGTGCATCATGGTGCGAGCGTCGGCAGTGTCAGTTTAAGGATACTCCCACCATCAGAGGCGCCCAATTCAAATGTGAAAAGGTGATGATACGATGGATGAAATATCAAACAAGACTCTTATGGCGTTTCTTATTGCGGCGATTGTTATCTCTATAGGCGGCACCATTATAAGCCTCGAGCGTATATCACGACTGGGTGCTCCAGAGGTTGCGGGCTATGCAACCACAGGAACAGCTAATCTAACAGTTCTGGGGACGGCGGCGGTTGTCGTTAACAAGAATGTTGACTTTGGTTCTGGCTCTCCAAGCTCGGACGTGACTAACCAGACTACGCTGACCACTGAAACAGCCAATACAGGTGGATTTAATGACTGCACTACCGGGGATAATTGTCTTGGTCTTGAGCTGGAGAATACTGGAAATGTTGATGTTAACATAACGATAACCGCGGCATCTGACTCCAATGGATTCTGGTCAGGGACAGATACGCAGGGCTCTTTCCAGTTCTTTGTCGCTGACGGGAACAGGTCAAAGGATGAAACTGGCTCCTGCCATAACGCGAGCGGGGCAATAGTAACAGAGGTAAGCGACTGGACAGCGATATCAACGAGTCCTATACTCATGTGCTACAACTTCACCTATCCAAGCGCAACAGATACGCTTACAGTGGAGTTTAACCTCACCATTCCGACTGACGAACCAGTAGGTTACAAGGAGAACACATTTACCTTTGGCTTTACCCAGATAAGTTAAGGATAAACAAGGGGTTTTTACCCCTCTTTCTTTTTCTTTTTCTTATTTTTGTTGATTATTAGGAAAATTTTTAAATGTATACTCACAATAATTAAAAACCAAATACTAAGTGGTTAGAATGATGAAAATAATTCACAGAGTGAACAGAGTAACAGATTTGAAGGCGCTTCCTGAAAATTTTGGAGTGGAAGTTGATATTAGAACAAAGAATGCCCACCTAATATTGAATCACGAGCCATTTGAAGAAGGGGATTTATTAGACGTGTATCTAGCAAATTTTAATCATC
>WALR01000077.1 GCA_015522765.1 Candidatus Woesearchaeota archaeon
TATTGCACACCTCCCATGATGCTTCAAAGAGAATTTCGCCTTCCATAAAACATCCCTTTTCATCTTAGGTAATAAACTTTTTGTTCCACTCTTAAGTAGATTAAAAGATTATGGGGGTGTTTACTACTCAGATGGACAGGAAATGTTTTTAAATAATACTAAACTAATATACATATTAATATATCAAATAAGAAGAGAATCACTAATGGAAGTGGAATCATGAGGACAAAAGAAGATATCAAAGACATGCGAATCGATGAGGACTTTAAAAGAGAGGTTGATGCCTGGGTGAAAAAACTCATCTCAATGATTGAGGAACAAAAGAAGACAACCATCCGGAACCATTCCAGGATTATTAAGGCAGAGGATTCAATAAACTACAACTACCAGGCACTCCATGAACTAAAGGAAAGGATGAACATCCTTGAAGGAAAGGTTGACGAGATACTTGGAATACTTTCCTCAGAGGGCAGGGTAAAAAGTGTGCTCCAGCCAGTCAGAGAAATGAAGGTTAATAAGTCCTTTGAGCTTGACCTTTAGGTAAACAAGAATGAGTCCGGCCAGTCATCCCTTATCCGCCCATTCTCGATATTCAGAAGAGGGAAATAATAGTTGAGTAGCTGCACTATCTCATTGAGTTCTATAACCTCTTCCCCCTTAATACTCCCAGCCCCCAGAATGCCTTCAACCCAGGGGACAAACTCTGCATTGAATATCTCAACAATATCCTCTGACTTAAAAGAGTGGATAATCAGGATAAAGGCAATGCCCCCCTTGTACTCTCCTATTGTCCACAGAAGAAAGTGTTTTGTGAAGCTGGCATTAATTGGAGCGTCTTTTATCTTCTCAATGACCGCCGCCCTTGTTATCCCCTCCCTTAACCTTGCAATAATAAGCTTTTTTGATTTGTATCTATCAAGCCCCCTTTTGCCAAATGCCACAAGGGTGAGATAATTCAAAACCCCCTTCTCCTCAAGAATCTTCCTCTTTCTGTTAACGGTCTTGAGGGGGATGCCTGTTTGTCTGCTTAGCTGATTGTCGCTTATTCTGGGGTTTCTTATCAGCCCCCTGATTATCTTCTCTTCATAAGGGTCTGTTTCCATCACCCAACTAAAATAGCTGCTAATATTTAAAAGTTATCGAAGAATAATGTTTCATTTAAGCCACAATAAGAAACAAATGTGTTACATACAAATTGTTCTTGACATCTTAGAAATAGGAATTGCACTTTTTTGCCATGAATCTGCAAAATCTCTCTTTTTAGATAACCTTAAAAAGAAGAAACGATTAACAAAAACATAATGGAACAACATCTTACCATTATAAAGGAGTATGAAAGATTTTTATATGCCATACGCTCCTTATTTATGCTTTAAAGATAAGGACCCATAAAAATCAACACAGTTCCTTAAGTAAGGAGAGTTATATGAAAGTTTTAATGTTGGGCTGGGAGTTTCCTCCCTTCTCAACCGGCGGATTAGGAACAGCATCATATGGTATCACAAAGGGCCTGTCAAATAATGGTGTTGATGTAACATTTGTGTTGCCGAAGGCACCGTATGAGAAACAAATAGGCCGCGTTAGGGTTAGGAGCGCCCTTAATCTGGGGGGGAAGGTGCGCTTCAGGGAAATCAGCTCTTTTCTTTCTCCTTACCAAACAGACGAGAGCTACAGGGAATCCCTGAAAGAATACACTAAAAGCACCAAAAACAGGCCAATAAGCAGGAGCAGCGAGATATACGGCAGCAACCTCATTGAGGAGGTGGAGAGATACAAGGAAGAGGCCCTCAGGCTGGCGCTTGAAGAGGAATTTGACATAGTGCATGCCCATGACTGGATGACATTCAAGGCGGCTAAACTCATAAAGGAAAAGACAGGGAAACCAATGGTGGTGCATGTTCATGCAACGGAGTTCGACAGATCAGGGAACAATCCGAATCCCTATGTGTACGCAATAGAAAAGGAGGGCATGGATTACGCTGACAGGATAATAGCTGTGAGCGCCTACACAAAGGGGATTATAAGTGAGAGGTACAACATAAATCCATCCAAGGTGAGGGTTGTTCATAATGCTGTGGAGCATGGAAGCATAAAATTAAAGAACATGCCCGACCTTGGGAGCAAGATTGTTCTTTTCCTGGGAAGACTGACACTTCAAAAGGGCCCTGATTACTTTCTTAAGGCCGCAAAGAGGATCCTTGAGAAAGAGCCCGATGTAAGATTCATAGTTGCTGGAAAAGGGGACATGAGGAACAGACTGATAGAGATGGCTTCCTCAATGGGCATAGCGAAGAATGTCCTTTTTGCCGGCTATCTGGATAAGGAGATGACTGAGATGGCTTATGAACTTGCGAATGTCTATGTAATGCCCTCTGTATCAGAGCCCTTCGGAATCACCCCCCTTGAAGCCCTTAAGCATTCTACCCCTGTTATTATCTCCAGGCAGTCAGGGGTTTCAGAGGTTCTTTCCCACTGCATAAAAGTGGACTTCTGGGATGTTGAGAAACTCGCCTCAACTATCCTCTCTGTACTGGCATATCCCTCTCTCAGGAGAGTCATGGGTTTCAACGGAAGGGAGGAAGTGGCAGGGATGAGCTGGGATGAGAGCGCAAGGAAGTGTGTCGATGTTTACAATGAGCTGATAACTGCTCCTGAATTATCCGCGCCAAGAATAATATCCTGATAAGGGGGATTAATAATATTGAAGCAGGGAATGACATGGTAGATGTGAGTTTTTATTTTCAGGTTCACCAGCCCTACAGGCTGAGGGAGTACAGCGTATTTGACATAGGCAGGAACCACAAATACTTCGATGATAAGAAGAACAGGGAGATAATAGAGAGGGTGGTTAAGAAGGCCTATCTCCCTGCAAACTCTGCATTCATGGACCTGATAAGGCAGCATGGGGAGAGGTTCAAAATAAGCTTCAGTATTACAGGAGTACTTATAGAGCAGCTCAGAATGTTCAGTCCTGAAACACTTGAGTCTTTCAGGGAGCTTGCCGAGACAGGGAATGTTGAGTTTTTATCAGAGACCTACTACCACTCGCTTGCCTCATTATTCTCCCCTAAGGAATTCAGGGAGCAGGTAATGCTTCATAAAAGGCTGATTAAAGAGGAGTTCGGAATAACACCAAGGGTGTTCAGGAATACAGAGGTCATATTCTCTGATAAAATCGCTGACATGATTAAGGAGATGGGTTTTAAGTCTGCAGTTGCAGAGGGGGCGGACAAAATAATGGAGGGAAGAAGCCCCAACTATGTGTATGAGGCGCATAACGGCCTGAAGCTCCTCTTAAAGAATTATATGCTAAGCGATGATATCGCCTTCAGGTTTTCAAATAGGGAGTGGAATGAATGGCCACTGACGGCAGAAAAATACTCGTCATGGCTTGACGGGGTTAATGGGAATGGGGAGATAATAAATCTTTTCATGGATTACGAGACATTCGGGGAGCACCAATGGGCACAGACAGGGATATTTAAGTTCCTTAGGAAGATGCCTGAAATATTTCTTAAGAAGAGGGAAAACCGTTTTGTAACTGTTAGTGAAGCGTTATCGCATGAGCCAAGGGGAAGAATTAACTTTCCCTACCTTGTCTCCTGGGCGGATACTGAGAGGGATGTTTCTGCGTGGCTGGGGAATGATATGCAGAAGACAGCCGCAAAGGAGATTTATGCGATAGAAAGAACTGTCAGGAAGAGCAGGAACAAAGAAATAATCAGGGACTGGAGAAAACTCCAGGTAAGCGATAACTTTTATTATATGTGCACGAAGTGGTTCTCGGATGGTGATGTTCACAAGTATTTTAATCCCTACTCCTCGCCATATGAGGGCTTCATCGCCTTTATGAACATACTCAATGATATAATGGCAAGAATAAAAGGGGAGATTAATATCCCCCTGGAGCGGCCAAGCCGCCTGCTTGGCCAGAACAAAAGCAAACTTTAAATATTATGAGAGAATAATCTGCTCATCAAAAGAGGTGGTTTCAATGGCAAAGGTAAAGGTCAGAGAGAGGAAGACAAAAAAGAAGATTGTCAAGAAGGCTGTCAGTAAATCAAAGAAGGGCGTCTTTAAGAAAAAATGCGCTGATGAAAATGCTTTCATACTCATAGATGGGCGCAGCCTAGTGAGTATAAATGAGCTGGCTGATGCGCTCGAGAAGATGAGTGATGATGTGTTTTACTATCATGTTACGCCTGAGAGGAATGACTTTTCAAACTGGATTAAGGATGTCTTCAAGATTAAGGATTTGGGGGAGAAGGTTAGCAAGGGCAGGAATCCCCTCGAGACAGAGATAATCATACTGAAGTATTTCCTTAATTAATGCCACTTCCTTATTCCTGTCCTCTGCTTTAAGAAACTGGAGATAGCAAGATGTATGAGCTCAGGGATATAAAGGGGATGAGGAGGAGGCTGAATTTAACCCAAAAGAAGCTTGCTGAGATTTCTGGTGTCAGCCAGTCAATGGTGGCTAAGATAGAAGCTGGAAGGATAGAGCCCAGCTATAAGAATGCTATGCAGATATTAAATGCCCTGACGGTTGAGCTCAACAAGAAAGAGAAGGTGGCAGGGGAGCTGATGAGCAGGAGGATAATAGGAGTGGCAGGGACTACCTCAGTAGCCGAAGCCGTCCGCAAGATGAAAAGATATGAAATATCCCAGCTGCCCGTGTTTAAGGGGGCAACATCAGGGCCCTCAGCGAAGATAATCGGTCTGGTGTCTGAAACATCACTCATAACGGCCCTCATAAATAAGGGCAGGATGTCAAGGGTTTCAGATGTTATGGATGACCCCCCTCCACTAATCCCAAAGAACACCCCTTCTAAGGCTGTTTATTCTATGCTGAGATTCTATCCCCTCCTTATCGTGGTTGATAGGGATAAGCCTGTGGGGGTTATAACAAAATCAGACATTATCAGGCGGCTTTATTAGTTAATTTGCCCATTATTCTTATAGGAATATTATGCTCAGGAATGTTTAAATAGCTATCAATGCGCCAATATCCCATATAAAAAAATCAACCAATGGGGAGGCTTTAAAATGGGAGAAAGCGGTGAAAAAGCAGAAAATGAAACAAGGTATTTTTTTTCAAGTGAGAGTGTGACAGAGGGACATCCAGATAAGATATGCGACCAGATAAGCGATGCGATACTCGACGAGATTTACAGGAAGGACCCCTACGGAAAGGTAGCGGTAGAATGCCTGACCAAGACGGGCTTCGTGATTATTGCAGGAGAGATAACCACAAAAACCTACATTGATATCCAGAGCATAACAAGGCAGACCATCAAAGAGATTGGCTATGATAAACCCGAATACGGATTTGACGGGGATACATGCGGGGTGATAACCTCCCTCTCTGAGCAGAGTCCTGATATAGCTATGGGGGTGAATAAGGATGATGAGCTTGGTGCAGGCGACCAGGGGATAATGTTCGGCTATGCAACGACTGAGACCCCTGAATTGATGCCCCTCCCAATCTCGCTTGCCCATAAGCTTGCCAGAAGGCTTGCAGAGGTAAGAAAAGAGGGGATACTCGGCTATTTGAGGCCTGATGGAAAGACGCAGGTAACGGTTGAGTATCTCAACAATAAGCCGGTGAGGGTTGATAAGGTTGTCATTGCCGCCCAGCACAACGAGGATGTCAGCGAGGATAAGGTGAGGGAGGACATACTCAGAGAGGTTGTTAAACCGATAGCCGGCGAGCTTGTGGATGAGGACACAACCTATTTTATCAACAGCACCGGCAGGTTTGTCATAGGCGGCCCGGTGGCTGACACAGGTCTTACAGGTAGAAAGATAATCGCTGACACATACGGCGGCTTCGGGAATCACGGAGGGGGGTGCTTCTCGGGCAAGGACCCCACAAAGGTTGACCGCTCAGGGAGTTATATGGCAAGGTACATCGCCAAGAATATTGTTAAGGCAGGGCTTGCAGAGAGATGCGAGGTTCAGCTGGCATACGCCATAGGAGTTTCCTCTCCTCTAAGCGTTTTTGTCAATACCTACGGGACAGGAAAAATCAGCGACAGTCAAATTATTGATTTAATAAAGAGGCATTTTCCTCTTTCACCCGGCGGGATAATAAAGCATCTTAACCTGAGGAGGCCCATATATAAGAAAACTGCCTGCTATGGGCATTTCGGGAGGGAGGACCCTGACTTTACCTGGGAGCAGACAGACATGGCTGATAAGCTCAGGGAGGAAGCTGGGTTGTAGGCTTTTTCTTTGACAGAAAAGTTTAAAATAACCGTCTGCATTCTGATAGTCAGGCGGGGGTGCCGGAGTGGTCAAACGGGACAGGCTTAGGACCTGTTGGCTTAGTGCCTCCGAGGGTTCGAATCCCTTCCCCCGCAGTGAGCGTAGCGAACGAGGAGGGAAGGTCCTGAACGAAGCAAAGCGAAGTGAAGACCACCTGACCCCGCAGTGAGTGTAACGAACGAGGAGGGAAGGTCCTGAACGAAGCAAAGCGAAGTGAAGACCACCTGACCCCGCAGTGAATGTAATGA
>WALR01000078.1 GCA_015522765.1 Candidatus Woesearchaeota archaeon
GGACAGTGTAGCAATGCAGAGATTAAGGGAGGCAGCTGAGAAGGCGAAGATAGAGCTCTCAACAACCCTTGAAACAGAAATCAACCTTCCCTTCATAACAGCGACAGACGCAGGGCCTAAACACCTCCAGATGAAGCTGACAAGGACCAAACTCGAGCAGCTCGTCGATAAGATAATCCAGAAGTGCAGCGGCCCGATAGAACAGGCCCTAAAGGATGCAGGGCTGAAGGCAGGAGACATTGATAAGATAATACTTGTGGGCGGGCCCACAAGGATGCCTGCAGTAAGAACATTTGTGGAGAAAATTATAGGAAAACCAGCGGAGAGGGGTGTTGACCCCATGGAGTGCGTAGCGCAGGGAGCAGCCATCCAGGGCGGCGTTCTTGCAGGCGAAGTGAAAGATGTCCTCCTTCTTGATGTAACACCTCTAACCCTGGGAATAGAAACCCTGGGGGGAGTGTTCACTTCGATAATCCCTAAGAACACGACAATCCCTACAAAGAAGAGCCAGATATTCAGTACTGCCGCAGACAACCAGCCAGCGGTAACAATCCATGTGCTGCAGGGCGAAAGGCCTATGGCGGCAGACAACAACAGTCTGGGAAGATTCGACCTTGTAGGGATACCCCCCGCACCGAGGGGTGTGCCCCAGATAGAGGTAACATTTGACATAGACGCCAACGGCATCGTCCATGTAACCGCAAAGGACCTGGGAACGGGAAAGGAGCAGAGCATAAAGATAACAGGGGCAACAAAGCTGAGCGATGAGGAGGTTGAAAGAATGAGGAAAGAGGCAGAGCAATACGCCGAGCAGGACAGGAAGAAGAAGGAGGAGATAGAAACAATCAACCAGGCGGACGCCCTAGTTTACTCGACAGATAAGCTCTTTGAAGAGATGAAGGGAAAGTTTGATGAATCAAGGATTAAGGAAGCGAAGGATGAGCTGGAGGAGCTTAAGAAGCTCTTATCTGCAGAGAAAAAGGATGTTGAGGCCATAAAAGCAAAGATGGAAGAGATAAACAAAAAGGTCCAGGCAATATCCACTGAGCTGTACCAGAAGGCAGCTGAGGAACAAAAGGCAAAGTCAGCATCCGGCTCTGCCAAGGGCTCTGAAGAAAAAAAGGAGAATGTTGTTGATGCAGATTATAAAATGGAGGATGAAAAAAAAGGGGAGGAGAAGAATAAGAAAGATGAGAAGAGCTGAAACAGAAAAGAAGGGCAGGAGCGGGAGTAAGAATGATAAAAGAGAGGATATCAAAGGAGTTGTCTTTGACTTTGACGGAACAATCGCAGACTCCAAGCCCCTCATAAAAGAGATATATAATACCTTGGGGAAGGAGCTTGACTCCCCGGTATTCACCAAGGTAACTGACGATTTCAACTTTTTTGAAGCGGACTGGCACAAAACACTGGAAAAGCTAGGCGTAAAAGGAGAGAAGCAAAAGATTGTCAGGGACAGATTTATGAGTTTAATGAGTGCTAACAGAAACAAGGTAAGGCTCTTCCTGGATGTGAGAAGACTAATAGAGGAGCTCCGACCAGAGTTTTCCCTCGGGATAGTCTCCAATAACAGCAAAGAAATCATTAATCGCTTCCTTGAAGCAGAGGGCCTGCTTCACGCCTTCAGGTGCGTAGTCGGCGGCGGAAAATACCCTAAGCCCCATACCGCCCCCCTTCTCAAATGCTACAGGCGAATGGGATTAGACGCAGAGAACATTGCATATATTGGTGATATGGAGGGAGACATCATAGTGGGGAAAGCTGCAGGTTCAGCCCTCGTCATAGGAGTGAGCTGGGGCTTTCACTCAAAGGAGAGACTTCTCAGGCTGGGGGCTGACAGCATCGCCGATAACCCCCTAAGAATAAAAGAGATAATCAAAGAATATAATAATAAGGTGTAACGCCAATGCAGTGGAGCTGGGCATAATGGCTAAGGATTACTATAAAATACTCGGAGTCTCAAGGGACGCCTCAAAAGAGGAGATAAAAAGGGCGTATAAGCGCCTCGCAAAGAAGTACCACCCCGATATCAACAAGGACGAGGGAGCAGCAGAGAAATTCAAGGAGATAAATGAGGCGGCAAGCGTCCTGGCGGATGATGCCAAGAGGGCAAGGTATGACAGATACGGAGAGGCAGACTCCTCCTTCTCGCAGGGATTTAACGGATTCTCAGAGGCGTTTAATGACTTTGGAGACTTTGGATTTTTTAATGATATATTTGACAACTTTTTTGGGGGGGGATTCAGCAGCAGAAGAACCGCCAGGCAGTCAACCAGGGGGCATGACCTTGAGGTGAGCATAACAATCCCTCTTGAAGAGGCATTTAAGGGGGCTTCAAAAGAGATAAGGATAAGGAGAAAGAGGAGATGCAGGGAGTGCAGAGGGAGCGGAGCAAAGAACGGCGAGGAAAAGGAGTGCCCTGTATGCCACGGAACAGGCCAGGTTAAAACCACGAGAAGGACGCCGTTCGGAATATTCAGCACTGTCTCGAGATGCCCAAAATGCAATGGCAGGGGGAAAATCATAGTTGAGAAATGCCCTGTGTGCAAAGGGGAGGGGGTCGTCGATGAGGATGCAACCATTAAAGTGGACATCCCCGCAGGTGTTGAGGACGGCATGAGACTGCGCCTCAGCGGCCAGGGCGACGAGTCAAGGGAGGGGATAGCAGGAGACCTCTACATTGATGTGCATGTTAATGAGCATGACTTCTTCAAAAGGAGGGGGAAAGATATCTACTGCGAGGTTCCCATAAACTTTGTCACAGCAACATTAGGAGGAGAGATTGATGTGCCCACCATATCAGGAAGGGCTAAAATAAAGATTCCTAAGGCTACACAGAGCAACACACTCTTCAGGCTTAAGGGCCAGGGGATGCCCGCACTCCACCATAGAGGAAGGGGGGACCAGTACTGCAGGGTTGTGATTGATGTGCCCACGGATATCAATGAGAAGGAGAAGAAACTACTGGAGGAACTCGCTAAGATGAGGGACAATGTTTCCAGGAAGGGGAAGGGATTCTTCGAAAAAATCAGGGAGTACTGGAAAAAGCCGGAGAACTAATTAACTCTTAACAAAAAACTAACAGACTGATTCTGAGAATTAATTTATGCAGAGCACTACTGAATTCCCTGTGCCCTCCTTTGCCTCATTAAGGACTATACTCTCCACCCTGAGGGTTGTTGAGTTGCGCATTAATACCGCCCCCTCGCTCACATTCTCCTCTCCGATTCCGTTTACAGTGAGAAGTTCTATCCTTTTAGATGTGATTCCCTCTGCGTCTGCGGTGAACTCTTCGCCGTCTGCCTTAAATGTTGTCGTCTTGTTCTCCCATAAAAGAACCCTCTCCATGCATGCCTTTTTCTTTGGCCTGTTCTCCTTCAGGTAGGCAGTTTCCAGACGGCTAAACTCATCCTTTGCATTGTCGCTGCACTCAATCCTGATGAGGTCGCCTCTTTTAGAGAGCCACATCTCCTCCAGGATTCTATTCTTACTGCTTTTGTATACCCCTGAATCCTCATAGGTGAGGTTGTACTCACGAAAGATATCGCCTGCAATCGTGGCGTTGCCTAACCTTGAAATCTCAACATAGCAGTGGGAATAAACACCAATAACAGATGATAATGGCTCTTCCTCATTAATCCTCCTCCCCCTCAAAAACCCTGTTAACCCTCCATTTACAGCGTCTCTTATAATTCTGTCAGAGAGGTCATTGGTTTCATCAGCCACCTTAAAGGCTATGCTCTTCCGCTCAATAAGGCTGTTGTGTTCCAAGCTGACAGAAAGGGAGTAATCACCTGCAAATGTGGTAGTAACGCCAAGAACAACCCTTCTCACGCAGGCGGTCGAATTGCACGCGCCAAGCAATAAATCCTCTCTGCTTATTGACTCGGGTTTATCATTAATCTTTAGCCGCTTCATAAGAACAACCCCCTCGGGCTTCTTGTTATCATGTGTTATGACCAGCTCAAATAGCGCATCCGAGAAGGGCGCCGGATGGTTCAGGAGGCGCAATAAGCTGATAGTTATATGCTCCTCACTTCCCTTTGTGTTATTAAGGTCATTAAGGACACGGGAAGAGTTTTTAGGGGGAGCGGAAACAGAGGTGTTCAGAGAGATAGCTGCATTTGTATTAGGAGATGCATTGCTGACTATGACTGAACTCCCTTTATTCTTACCAGAACAGCCAACTAGTGTCAGAGCCAACAGGAGAACTGATAGAAACAATAAATAGCTAGCTGTTGATTCGCCTCTTCTTAACCCTCTTTTTAGCCTTCCCCTTGTTGCCGCCCTCATCGCCCAATATCACCTTCAGGTTTCCCTTGATAGCTTTTATCCTCTTCTCTGCCTTTTCTATCTCGCTCTTAAGCCCCTTAACAGCATCTGCCTTCTCGCCCTTTTTTATCTTCCTAAGAGTCTCCTCCAAGTCCCTTATCTCTTTTATGCCTGCATTGTCCTTTTTGCTGATAGATGCTATTCTCGCATTAAGGGATTTGACACGCTCCCTCAACGAAGAAACCCTTCTTTTCATTGCCTCCTCTTTCTTTGCGTTCTCCCTCTCCAGGACCTTTATCCTCTCCTCAAGCAGGTGGATGTTATTCAGATATTTCTTAAGAAGGAGCTCCTCCCTGCGCTGGGTGGAATTAAAGGACTTCTCCTTCTCAATCATCTCCATCATCTTCGTCTCAAGAAGTGTCAGCTCAGCCTCAAGGGACTCCTTAGTTACCTCCTTATCCCCAAGAAAGGTCCTCTTAACAACCTCCAACTGCCTCATAAAATCCTCTCTTGCATTCTCTGCCTCCCTTAGCTTTGCGGCATGCTCTGCCGCCTTCACAAGAAACCTCTTAACCCTTTCCCTATCTACATGAATTTCTGCCATTCTTCTATCTTCTCCTGAGAAGCTGATTATTTTGGAAAGAACCCCTTCTTAACAGAACTATCAGGCGGCGGTGGTTCTCTCTCAAGAGTGCCTGGTTTAAGCGGCGGCTGGGGGGGATTGCCTTGCAGCCCCTGCGGCGGGGCACCCCCTGTAGCAGGTGGCGGAGCCATATTCATATTACTCATATTAGGAGGAGACATCGGACTTAGACCGCCGCTCTCAAACGGCATAGGCTGGCCCTGCTGCTGAGCGGGCTGTGCAAAGCCACCCTGTCCGCCGAAGCCCTGTGGCTTAGGGGCATTTCTTGCTTCCTTAAGCTCCTTTATCATGGAATTAAGCTGGGAGATACTATCGGCCAGCTTCTTGTTCTGCTCCACGAGGCTTGCTATCCTCTCCTTAAGCGGCTCTATCTCCTTTACCTCCTCTGATTCTTCCCCCTTCTCCATTGATTCAAATGCTCCCCTAAATATCTCTACCAGCCTGTTAATCCCGCTGTTCAATTCTTTTATTGCCCCAAGCAAAGATTCAGAACTGCGCCCCTTACCCAGAGGATTCTTCTTAATCTCATCTATCTCCTTTCTTAACTCCTCAAGCTCGTTGTGAGGAGCAAGCTCATATTCATCTTCCATTCTAACACCCCTTTTAAAATATCAATCCCTGCAGCTACAATCCATGTACAATCATTCTCTAATGATAGTATAATGTTGAAAAACAGCTATTAAAAACACAAGCAACTTTTAAATAATTTTCTATTTTATGTGCATTATGGATATAAGGATAAAAGAAGCAAACATCAGAGATGAAAAAAGATGAACAATAAAACAGGAGAGATTGTCATATGGGCAAGGGGGCACGAGAACATAAGGGCAAGCCACCACTCAACATTAGAGATAACCACGGACAGCGAGGTCAGTCCCAGAGGAGACTGCATCGTCGGTGTTGATGCCTCTCCATTAGATGCTTTTAGGAGGCTGCGCAAACTTGCCCATGAAAATCCCTCTAAGAATATTTGCATCCTTATTGAATGCATGGGATGCAGGGGAATGAACGATAAGAGTGTCTGCTCTGACAGGGTGTGCGGGAGATTAAACCAGGATTTCAGTTCAGAGAGGGAGATTGTTATAAGACTCTCCTCCTTCTCCTCTGAGAGGACACTTGTCATCAATGCAGACAAATCAGCGGTTATGCTCAATCCCCTTCTAAGAAAAGGGCTTTCCTCAGGCTGCAGGATAAAAGTGACCTTTAAAACAGGCGATTAAGAGGGTTCATGCCCTTTCCGCCCAAAAGCTGAACTTCTCTTAAGAAGCCACAATAAGAAGAATGAGACTGCAAGAAATATCAGGCTGTAATACTGGCCTAGTGTAAATCCGAAGAATCTCGGATCATCCTTCCAGACATCGGTTATTATCCTGCTGAGGGATGTCAATATAATCATCCAGATAAACAGCCTGCCGCTGAGCCTGTTAGCCCTTATACCCTTTTTTCTTAGCTGTGGTCCGTAAACCCTGAAAAAGAAATAGGTGAGGATAACGAAAGAGATAAACCTGCCGAGACCATCGTAAAGCTGGGCAGGATGCCTGCATCCCGCATATCCCTGAAAGACAACGCACCAGGGCACATTTGTAACAGTCCCGACAAGCTC
>WALR01000079.1 GCA_015522765.1 Candidatus Woesearchaeota archaeon
TTAGAGCAATACTGAAATGCTGAAAGAACCAGGTGATGCATCCCCAAAACTTATTGATGCATTTTAATTAATAAGAATCTTGGAAGATGTGGAATTTGCTGATGATTACCTAATCAGGACAGCATTTATTATCCCTTGGCTGCCGGGCCTGCTCGTGACCCTCGCCTTCCCGAGCTTGGTCTCTATGATTGCGCCCTTTGTAATAATATTTCGCCTTATGAAATGCCTGTTCGCAGGGTTCTCCACAACATTGAGAATCTTAGCAGAGGCATACACCTTCTTCTGCGGGTCGTAAACATTAGCAATATCATCTGAGAGGAGCTTCTGCTTCTCGTTGCCGCCGCGCACCCTGACGACCTTGAACCTTCGCTCGCCGACCTTTGTGAGTGTGGGTTCGCCAGCCATCTCATAAAGCCTTCTCTTTCTGGCTGCGATGTACCTCCCGCCTGTAACCTTCCTCTTTGACCTTGTAGTTGAGATTGCCATAGCAAAGAGGAAAAAGCCGCTATTTATAAATTTATTGATGAATGAACGCAAGAAGCAGAGATGCTGCCTAAATCTCAACCTTAATTCCCGGAACCCTCTTAAAGAGCTGGACATCCTTTATGTGGCTCGCCTTTGTAAGAAATCTTGCGAGGCGCTCCATTCCTATGCCTGCCCCTGCAGAGGGGGTGAAGCCCTCCCTTGCGTATTTTAGGTATGCCTCGTAACTCTTAAAATCCAGTCCGTCCCTCTTTATTCTCATAACAATCCTCTCATATTCATGTTCCCTCTCTGCCCCGCTTAATCCCTCTCCATAGCCGAGGGGATAAATAATATCATAGTTGAGGTATTCCCCCGGCTGTTTCTCGTCTTCCTTGTCGTAGAACTCCCTTTTATGCGAGAGCGCCCAGAATGGTTGCTCGTGTTCAAGGGATGCCTTTCTTTCCCACTCTTCTCCGTACCTCTCCTTTAATTCCTTTGTTGTGTACCTCTTAAATGGCGGGCTGAACCTGAATATTTCAGTTCCAATTACTTTGAATTCCTCCCCTGCCTCTTTCTCAAGGAATCCCGTAAGGCCTGAGTAGTACTCCTCTACAATAGAAAACACATCCTCCATTTTTGCATTGGCAATCTCGAAGTCTGCCTGGGTGAACTCGAAGAGGTGTCTTCCTGATTTCATTCTCTCTTTTCTCTCCAGTCTTATGTTAGGGCTCATAATGAACAGCCTGTCAAATGTTCTCAGGGCGTACTGCTTGTGAAGAATCATCGAGGTAACCAGGCGCAGCACCTGGCCGTTGTACTCAATCTCGGGTATCTTCACAACAGAGCTTCCCGGATCAGGGCCGAGGGGGTCAACTGATTTCCCAAGCATCACCGGCATCAGCTGGACAAATCCCTTTCTGTGGAAAAATTCTACTGTATACATAAATATCTTTCCCAGGATTCTTATCCTTGCCTCCTTCTTATCCATGTTTATCGCCTCCGTATCCTTATGGCATGTATTTAGAATGCGGCTATTCTTAATAAGTTTATCCAATAAAACATTGTATTTATTGCAAGAAAAGGAAAGATTTATATAGAAACTTGCACATATGTACAATTATGGAGTACAAACTCGACGATAAAGACTGGAAGATAATCAGTCTGCTTCAGGAACACGCGGACTACTCGACGAGGCAGATGGCAAAAAGACTGCTCATGCCTGTAACAACAGTCCACCACCGCATAAGAAAACTCAGGAAGCAGAGGATAATAAAAAAATTCACTGTGGAGCTTGACTATGGGAAGACAGGCAGGAGCTTTGTTGCATATGTGCTAATCTCTGTCAACCTTGAGGTTCTAAAGAAGAAGAGGAGGACTCAGCACGACCTTGCGCGTGAGATAAGAAGAATAGACGAGGTTGAGCGCGTTGACATAGTCTCAGGAGGAACAGATATGATTGCACTTGTGCGCGTCAAGGATGTTGATAAATTCGACAAACTGCTCTTAGGCAGGCTCCAGCTCATAGAGGGCATAAAGAACACGCAGTCATTGATTGTGATTCACGCTGGCAGGATATAGGGAGCGGCAATGCGATAAATACACTGCAAAAAACTAACCCGATTAGCAGAAATCCGCTTAAACCTCATCCCTGTTAATTATCGTCTCCCTGAAGTCTGTTCCGAAGCCCCTCCTGGAGATGCTTATTATTGGCGGCGCCTGCATCCTCTTGAAGCTTGCCTGCCTGAAGCGCCTGAGAACATCATCTACAACCCCCACAACCTTTTCTTTACCTTTATAATTCCTCTTCATCCTTTTTATAATCTCTTCTCTTCCTGCGCGCTCCTCAAGTATCATCCGCAGTATGCTGTCAACCATTGAATAGTCAAATGGGTCCTCGCTGTTCTCCCTCCTCAGCTCTGCGTCAGGAGCCGCTTTTATTGTCTCTTCAGGGATGATTTTATTTTTTCGGTTTATCTCTTCTGCAAGCCTGAATACATCGCTCTTGTAGACATCCCCCAGGATGCTTATCCCCCCTATGAGGTCGCCGTAAAGCGTTGAGTAGCCAAGCGCAGTCTCGCTCTTGTTGCTCGTGTTAATCAGGAGTGCCTTCTCCTTATTTGATAGCCCCATAAGGATTATCCCTCTTGTCCTTGCCTGCAGGTTCTCATAGGTGATACCATTAGCTACGCCTATGTCCCTGCCTATCTTCCTGTATATCCCATCTATCCTTATCCTCTTAAACCCTGTTTCAAGGTTTTCCGCGAGCTTTCTTGAGGCAGCTGTGAGTTTCCTCTTGCTGTACTCTGACGGAAGGTTCACGAGGGTTACATTACGCCTTCCAAGTGCCTTTACTGCTATGACTGCTGATACAGCGCTGTCTATGCCTCCTGAGACGCCCACAATCGCCCTGTGAAAATTGTTCTCCTGCGCGTATTCTCTCAGGCCGTATACCAATCCCTTAAGCGTCTCCCCCTGGCTTGTTCTTCTCCACTCTTTCGAGTGTTCGCTGTTCATTATCTTATGGATGAAAACACCCTCTTTGAATGATGGGACCTCAAGGATTCCGCCGTCAGGAAGCAGGATAAAACCTGAGCCGTCGAATAGCAGAATGTTCTTTCCTGTGTCTCCTATTCCAAGGGTGTTCACATAAATGAAGGGCGCATTAAACCTTCTTGCCTGCCTGAGCGCAGCCCTCCTCCTCTCCTCCCTCTTGCCAGGATAAAAGGGAGAGGCGGCTATTGTTATTATCATATCAAGCCTTTCTGCCCCTATCTCTCTTTTAATCATTTGTGCAGGCTTCTCGTTGACAAAGCTGTCAAACATGTCCTCGCACACCATCAACCCTGCCCTTACCCTCCTTCCTCTGATGTCAAGCTCGACGGTTCTCTTCCCTGTGTAACTCCTGAAATACCTCTTATCCTCAAAGTACCTCTCTGAGGCAAGGAGTGTTTTTCCGCTTCTCAGGACAAGACTTCCATTACTGAAAACAAAGACAGAGTTCTCCCTTATACGCCTGTTGTATTGGTCCCTCTCCCTAAGAAGCTTAACCCCGCCTATTATGACAACTATTCCCCGGCTTGCTTTGCCTACCTCTTTAAGTGCCTCTTCCTGTTTAAGAATAAAGCTGTCATTCTCGAACCTGTCAAGGTTGGAGTAGCCTGTTATTGCTGTCTCTGGGAAAACAACTATGTCGGCATCTCCTTCTTTCGCTTTATTAATTGCCCTCAGAACCCTCTCCCTGTTTCCCCTTACATCCCCCTGAACTATCCTTGTCTGGGCAAGGGCGATTCTCATGGCGGCTACCTCATTCGTCCAGCCTTATTATCTGCTCCCTTGATGGCCCTACAGAAACAGTCAATATGCGCACCTTAAGGAGCTCCTCAATCCTCTTAATGTAGCGCCTTGCATTCTCAGGGAGCTCTCCGTAACTCCTTGCATTGCTTATATCCTCTGACCATCCCTCGAGGGTTTCATACACCGGCTCAACACCATTCATGTTGTTAGGGTTTGCAGGGATGCCCTTCTCCCCATTAAACACATAATCCGTGCATATCTTAATCTCCCTTATGCCTGAGAGTACATCGACCTTTGTAAGGGCAATCTCGCTCACATTATTAATATGAACAGCCCTTCTAAGCAGGGGTATATCAAGCCACCCCGTCCTCCTTGGGCGCCCGGTTGTCGCCCCGAACTCCCTGCCGTGCTCCCTTAAGAGTGCGCCTGTCTCATCGTTGAGTTCTGTCGGGAACACCCCCTTGCCAACCCTTGTCGTGTATGCCTTAACGACCCCTATAATTCTCATATTACTCGCAGGAATGCCCGTACCTGTATTTACAGCCCCGCTTATGGTATTCGAAGAGGTCACAAAGGGGTATGTTCCGTGGTCGATGTCGAGCATGAATCCCTGGGCGCCCTCAAAGAGCACCTTTTTTCCCTCTTTAATAAGCCCTGAAATCTCTTCTGTGCAGTCAACAGCGTACTGCCTCATCCACTCTGCATGCCTCTTAAGAAAATCACGCATCTCCTGCTCAGAGAAGCCCTCCTTGTTATAAAGCTCTCTGAGAAGAACATTCTTCTCCCTTAGGTTCTGCTGGAGTATCCCCTCGGCGTCAGCAGGCGTCAATAACTCTGCAACCCTTATGCCCATCCTCGCCGACTTGTCAGAGTAGCAGGGCCCTATCCCCCTGCATGTCGTCCCTATCTTTTTTTCTCCAAGCGACTCTTCCCTTGCCCTGTCAAGCGCCTTGTGGTAGGGCATGATGACATGGGCGCGGTTGCTGACCATGAAGTTGGCAGGCTCGACATCAAAGCCGTTCTCCTTAAGCATTGTAACCTCTTCAAGGAGAACATCCGGGTCAATTACAACGCCATTCCCTATTATGCACTTCTTCCCCTTATGAAGTATCCCTGACGGAACCTGGTGGAGGATTATCTTCTTCCCGTTTGCCACGACTGTATGGCCCGCATTGTTGCCGCCCTGAAACCTCACGACAACATCAAAATCCTCTGTCAGATTATCAACTATCTTCCCCTTGCCCTCGTCTCCCCACTGGAGCCCTATCACGACTGCTGCCTTTTCCATTTTTATCACTTACTTCAATAAAAGATTATGCTTAACATATAAAAAGCTTTGTTAATCATGGCTGTTCACCTGCAATTAATCCTCTGGCTATATCCTCAAAGGCCTTATCAAGTTTTCCTGCTATTAAGAGCGCGGCGGCACATGACCTGACAACAGAGCGCTCCTCCCTGCCGTAAAAGAACACACCTGCTTCTCCCTCTGAGAGATTAATTGCATCACTGAGACAATCCCCCTGCTTTCTTCCTGCATGCAGCCTTACAGCTATTCCTGAATCCTTAAGCTTAAACCCTTTCTCCCCGTCTGTTATGATGGTTATTGCGCCTGACGCCCCGTTCCTTATGGCAATGTCCCTTAGCTCAATTGCCCCTATTGTATCGGCAATCCTGAGGAAGCACATCTTGTTTCCCCTGCCAAAAAGGGAGGCGCTCTTCCCCTTAGAGATAATTGCCTCTCCCTTAATGGAAACCTTAAAGCAAGCCCTGCTTCCACTAAGACTTTTCTCAAAGAGGGATATGCCTTTCTCAGAAAGAAAGTGGCCTCCCCTGTCAGACCTGACGAGTTTGCTCTTTTTAAGGAGGTCAAGCTCCTCCCTGACAACACCCTCTGAGACAGAAAGAAGCCTGCTAAGGGCTTTCCTGCTCCTCCTTCCCTTATCCAGGAAGAGGAGGATTAACAATATATCTTCCTTACTCGCGGAGCCGGCCCTCATATCTGTCACATCTCTTCAAGAAGGGGGATATTCAGGAGTGTCAACGCATCCCTTATTGTCTCCCTGACTGCCTTTACAAGGAGAACCCTCGCCCTACTCAGCCCTCTGTCACTGCTTATAACCCTCTCCTTATGGTAGTATTCGTTAAACATCTGGCTTAACTCTATGAGATACCTCGCGAGGAGGTGCGGCCTGAATGTGCGGGCAGAGTCTGCAATTATCTCTTCTTTCTCTGCGACCTTGAACAGGAGCTGCTTCTCCTCCTCTTTGTCAATGAGTGAGTAGTCAACACTTTCCTCATCATCCTTATATTTTCTTATTATGCTGTTGCACCTTGCAAGGGTGTAAAGTACATAGGGCCCTGTTTCCCCCTCAAAGTCAAGTGCGTTCTCCCAACTGAAGGTTATTATCCTTAATGGCTCAATCTTTACCATACTGAACTTGAGCGCTGCAAGCGCGATTGTCCCGGCGGTTGCGGCTGATTTATTAGCAGGCCATTCAGGATGCCTCTCCTTCACGCCCTTAAGTGCAAGAGAGGTCATCCTGTCCCTTAAATGAGAGTAGAGGACCACATTCCCCTCCCTGCTTGACATCTTGCCCTCGGGAAGCATTACCAGTTCGTAGGGAATGTGCACGCTTTTATGGGCCGCCTCAAATTTCCCAAGCTCGAATATTCTGAAGAGCTGTCTGAAGTAGAGCTCCTGCTCCTTGCCGACTATATGGATGCTCTTGTCAGGGTTAAACTCCCTGAACTTTATCTTTGCCAGGCCAAGGTCCTTTGCATGGTACAATGGAGTGTCATCAGAGCGGAGCAGAACGACTACCCCCATGTTTTCATCTGACAAATCAACTATTAATGCGCCCTCGCTCCTCTTTGCAATGCCCTTCTTCTCAAGCTCGCGCGCCTGTTTAACCCCCTCTTGTTCAACCTCTGACTCAAAGTAGAACCTGTCAAATTTAACATCGAACTCTTCGTAAAGCTTTGAGAAGTCTTTGAGGCACGCCTCCCTTGTCTTAAGCCAGAGCTCTGTCCATTCCTTCTCCCTCTTGTGCAGGGCAATGTTTATCTCTGCAACCTCACCATCGAATTCTGAATGCGCTTCAAGGAATTTATTTGCTTTCATATACACCCCGCCAAGCCACTCGGCAGCCCCCTCCTCAGGCATCTTAAGATTAAAGTGCTTCATGCCCCATAGGCACTTCGCAACATGCATTCCTATATCTCCCTGATAATTAATCCTTATGACCCTGTTTCCAGCCCTCTCGGCTATTCTGCACAGAGCCTCCCCTATCGAGAGGTTCCTTATGTGGCCTATGTGGACTGCCTTGTGGGTGTTTGCCTGGAAGAACTCAACAGCGAGTATTCCCCCGCGCTTCTTGTCCTCCTGCTCTTTGTTGAGAACATGCGTTATGACCTCCTCTGCCAGCCTCGCCTTGTTAAGAAAGATGTTGAGGTAGGGGCCCTCTGCCTTAACCTCTCTGATTATTTCATTGGGGTGTATTCTTTCCGCAAGGTAGAGGGCGAGTTCAGCGGGATTTTTACCCTGCCTCCTTGCCTCCTCGAAGAGCGGGACTGCAAAGTCGCCCATCTCCTCCCTTGGAGGCCTTTGTATCACAGGTTTTATCCCGTTTGCCTCAATTAGCTTTCTTATGTGTTCCTTAAACATCTTATTCCCCTGTATTGTTAAGAAGCGTCAGCATCAGGGCGTTCTGGGCGTGCATCCTGTTCTCTGCCTGGTCAAATACTATGCTTTTTGCGCCGTCAATAACCTCTGAGGCTACCTCCTGCTTCCTGCTCGCCGGCAGGCAGTGCATGAAAACTGCGTTCTCCGCCGCCCTGCTCATAAGGGCTGATGTTACCCTGAAAGGGGCAAGCTTTTCCGCCCTCTCCTCTTCCTCTTCCTTTGGTATGTGGTAGCTCATCCAGGAGTCAGTATAAATGATATTTGCGCCTTTAACCGCCTCCTCCGCGCTGTTGAAGAGCTTTACAACGCAACCGTTCTCCTCTGCAATTTGCTTTGCTTCCTTAACCACTGTGCTGTCAGGCCTGAACTCCGGATAATCGGGGAAGGCAACATTTATGTTTATGCCAGCCATAGCGCATCCGTAGAGGAGGGAATGGGTAACATTGTTGTTGGAGTCGCCAACATATGCCAGCTTTAACCCCTTAAGCTCCCCGAATTTCTCCTTTATGGTGAAGAGGTCTGCAACAATCTGGCAGGGATGGGTGAAGTCTGTAAGCGCATTAATCACAGGAACAGAGGAGTTCTCTGCAAGCTCTTCAATATCTGAATGTTTGTAAAGCCTCGCCATTATTATATCTACAAACCTCGACGCTGTCTTTGCCGTATCGCTTATACTCTCCTTCTTTCCAAGGGGAGAGTCCTTTATGCTGTAGAATATGGCGTGGCCCCCCATCCTCGTCATCCCTGTCTCAAAGCTTACCCTTGTCCTTAATGAGGGCTTTTCAAATATCATCAAAAGAGTTTTGTTCCTCATTTTCTCCTCATACTTTTCAGGATTCTCCTTTATGTCTGCGGCAAGCTCGAGAATGGTTTTCAGCTCATCCACAGAGATGTCCTTTAATGTCAAAAAGTGTCTCACCATATAACTCACCCCTTAATATATTGATAATCAGGGATTATTATTTATATTTTGTTATTATTGCATGGCTAGGAGGTGCATTCAATAAGCTTTAAATATTCTGCTCTATTTCAGAGGGAGGGGATAAGAAATGGAGAATAACAAGGTTCATGAGGTTGCGAAGGCCTTCGCACTCCTGAATGCTGTTGAGCATGGGGGAAAGGCGAATCCCGGCGCTGTTGTCGGGAGGGTGATATCATTCCTGCCCGGGGCGAGGGAAAGAATAAAAGAGACAGGAAGGATTATTAAAGAGGCAGTTGATGAGGTCAACCGTATGGGGGCTGACGAGCAGAAGGAGTTAATTAAGAGATATGAAGAGCTGATTAATAAAGCTCCAAAGAGGGAGAAAAAGGGGATGTTTGACTTTATGGGGATTAAGGAGGGGGAGAGGGTTGTGACTGCCTTCCCGCCTGAGCCGAGCAAATACCCCCACCTGGGCCATGCCAAGGCAATCCTCCTCAACTACACCCTTGCAAAGAGCTACAATGGGGAGTTCATCCTCCGCTTTGAGGATACGAACCCTGCCCTCGCGAGAGAGGAGTTCTATAAGGTCCATCTCGAGGAATACAGCTGGCTTGGGATAAAGGCGGACAGGGTGAGCTATGCATCTGACTTCATGGAGAGATTTTATGAGTACGCAGAGCAGCTCATAAATGAGGGGCTTGCCTATGTCTGCTCATGCCCCAGGGAGAGGATAAAGACGCTTAGGGAGAAGGGAGAGGAGTGCAGCTGCAGGGGGCGAAGCACAGATGAGAACATTGAATTGTGGGGGAAGATGAAGAAAGAAGCAGAGGAGGGCTCTCTTGTACTTAGGCTGAAGATAGACATGAAACACCCCAACTCGACGATGAGGGACCCCGCAATAATGAGGATAATCAGCAAGCCCCACCCAAGAAAAGGTGATAAGTACAGGGTCTGGCCCGCCTATGACTTTGAGAATTCTGTGATGGACGGCGTCCAGGGTGTTACCCACCGGCTGAGGAGCAAGGAATTTGAGATGAGGAACGAGCTCCAGAGGCACATACAGGGCATACTCCATCTTCCGCTCACAAACATATACGAGTTTGCGAGGTTCAACCTTGAGGGGGTTGAGAGCAGCGGCAGGAAGATAAGGGAATTAATAGAGGAGGGCAGGCTGAGGGGATGGGACGACCCGAGACTAACGACACTTGCCGCCCTTAAGAGGAGGGGATTTTTACCTGAGGCAATAAGGAATTTTCTTCTTTCAACAGGCATCACCAAGTCAGAGTCGGTCCTCACATGGAACGACCTCATAGCATACAACAGGAGGCTTCTCGACGAGGAAGCAAGAAGGTTCTTCTTTGTGAGGGATCCTGTAAGGATAGAGATAGAGGGGGCGGAGGAGAGAGTGATACACCTGAGAATGCACCCCACTAAAGAGCTGGGCGAGAGAACAATCAGGGTTTCATCATCGTTTTATGTTGAGAGGGCGGACTTTTCCTCATTTAAAGAAGGAAAATTGTACAGGCTGATGCACTGCCTTAATTTTGTTGTGAAAGAGGGAAGATTTGTATTTCATTCCACTGACTATGAACCTTACAGGGAGAAAGGAGATGCCATAATGCACTGGCTGCCTATTAATGGCGTTGTAAAGGCAGGGGTCATGATGGACGATGCAGAGGTAATAAATGGTATCGCGGAGGAAGGGATAAGAAATCTGGAGGAGGGAAGCATCATCCAGTTTGAGAGGTTCGGATTCTGCAGGCTTGACAATAAGAAGGAGATGCTCTTCTGGTTCACACATAAATAAAGCAGGTTCCAATTCTCCTTAAAAATAAGAAAAAGAGGCAGTGCGCCCCTTAACCTTAACTATTAAGTATTAAGCCCTTAAAACACTGCCTCGAATATGACTGTCCCGTTGCAGAAGCCCCTTCCTGCACCTGTAGGCACATGCAGTTTCCAGTAGGTTGAGTTTGTGCTGTTTCCGTTGTCGTCCTGGTTCTGGATTATTGTCAGCCCGGGTATTCCTGCCGGCAGAGGGTTGTCTGAGAGGTTGTACATGCTGCTTATTGCCTGTCCTGGTGTGATGTCATATTTTTCCTCTTCTATGCTTATGTTTCCGAGGTCGCATACCATTGCGAGGTTGTCTCCGTCTATTGCTCCGTATCCTTCTACGCTTAGGTTTATGTCCATGTTGCCAGTGTTCTTTACTTCCACGGGCGAGTCGCTTGCCGTGCTCTGCCCCGGCTCCAGCTCCCCATAATCAATTACCGTAGTGTTCAGCTCAATAGCAAAGAGAGGCTCAACCGTGTTGCTTTTGACATCTGACGCAGTTGCGTTGTCTCCGTCTATTGCTGTCATGTTGCATGTCCAGCTTCCGTTGTTTGCGAAGAAGTATACCTGGAATGTGCACACCGCCTTTACTGCCGTGGTGTTCTCCTGGGCAAATGCGCAGCTTGCATTGGTGTAGTGGCTGTTCTTGTCGTCAGGGCTTTCCGCGTTGAATCCCGGCGCGTATATCGTGCCGTTAACGCTGCTTATGTCCTCCCAGCCGTTGTTATCATTGACTGTTCCGTTGCAGTAAACAACTGTCGTGCCCGCCTCTACGAGCGTGATAGTATCCGACGGGTCAGACTCATTGTTGTAAAAATAATCAACGGTCAATGTAGGTGGAGCATTAGTTACATTCACCTTGCTCACAACACTCGTGTTGTCATAATACTCTCCCATAACCATCCGTGAAACCGGGAGCAGTGTTGCTAGTGCAACTATTATCACAAAAATCAGGAGCACGAGCTCTGTCATATTTCTCTTAATAAACCCGCTTTCCCTGCCCTCATTTACCATTCTTTCTTTTTCCATTCTTCTCACTCCAGTTCTACATAAAAGTAGTATGTTGTCGGGAGGCTGTCTGTATGTCCGTCTTCTCCCACGAGCATCTCGAAGTCATAGTATTCCCCCCCCACCTTAAAGCCCTCGCTGTTTGGATTTATGAGGGCGGTGTATACAATCTCGTCGTGGCTTTTATCATACAGCAGTGTCTCGTTGAATCTTCTGGCTGAATCAGGCTTGTCGTTAACATAGGGGCTCATTGTGTAGTTGCATTCGTCCTCCTGGAAGTAGTTCATACCAACATAGAACTCTGGATGTGTCGTGTAGGAGAATGTTTCGTCCACCCCGTCCTTATCGCTTGAGCCTATACTGAGGTTGTTTTCCTCTTCCTGCACTGTCGTTGTGTTTGCACACATTATGTTTCCAGTGCTGAAATCTATTGTGCTTCTCGCGGCGTATATCTCCCCCTGCGGAGCAGCTAAATCCCAGCTGTACATCGTGTTGTTATTGGCATCGTCTAATGTTATTGTTCCGCTCACATTTCCGTAGTAGCCCTGCCAGCTCCTCGTCGTCATCGTTGCGTTTATGAACAGCTCTGTTACATTCCCTGCAAGAGCCTGAACCGTGCTTGCAGGTGTTACCTCTCTCCTTGATGTTGAGACAACATTCAGTGTGTCCGGGCCAACGGGCTGCGCGTCTGCCATTTTTATCATTTCAAGCATTAAGCACGATATAATTATGACTATGAAAACTATCCATATCCCCTTCTTTCCACCTTGTGTCTTTCTCTTATCCATCCTGTCAAAATTATAAAAATGCAGGAGGAATCCCTCCTGCCAATCATTGCGTTGCTTCTCTTACTACTCCAGCTCGACGAAGAAGTAATACGGCGTTGTCGCTGTGTCCGCGTGCGTTCCGTTCTCCGGGACTAGCATCTGGAAGTCGTACTTGTCTGCTGTTCCTGTCTTAAATCCGTTGTTGTCGTTTCCCAGAAGTGCGGTATACACAATGTTGTGGTTCGTGTCGTCGTATAGCAGTGTCTCGTTGAATGTTCTCGCAGAGTCAGCTGCATCGTCAACATAGGTGCTCAATGAATAGTTGCACTCGTTGGCGCTGAAGCTTAATGTGCCCACATCAAACGCAGGGTGGGTTGTTTGCGAGAATGTCTCTGTTATATTGTCAACATTGTCCGCAGATATTGAGTAGTCCTGCTGTTCTGTCGTCACATGGGTTATGTTTGCACATATCAGGCTTGACCATGAGACTGTTCCCGAGTCAACGG
Source organism: Candidatus Woesearchaeota archaeon (assembly GCA_015522765.1). Taxonomy (GTDB): domain Archaea; phylum Nanobdellota; class Nanobdellia; order Woesearchaeales; family WALR01; genus WALR01. The sequence continues at coordinate 12,475 of WALR01000079.1, forward strand.
CGTAAACCTCTCCCCTAGGGGATGCGAGTTGCCAGTCGTACATTGTGTTGTTCTCTGCGTCGTCTAATGTTATTGTTCCGCTCACATTTCCGTAAAAACCAGTCCAGTGCTGCGTTATTGCTGTCCCGTCTATTTTTAGCTCTGTCACATTCCCTGCTTCTGCATCTGTCGTCTGCGGTGATGTCGTCAATCTTCTCTCACTGCTCACCACATTCACATTATCTGCTCCGTTGGGCTGGGCGTTTGCCAGGGTGCTTACTCCCATTATAATAACAAGCACCGCTAATACAAAGAGGTAAACACCTCCCTGGAGCTTATTCCTTTTCATTTTACCACCTCCTCAATTCTGTTGTTATCTCTATCCTCGAAGTAGCCTTCAGGATTATGAATGAGAATTACATTTATCTCCCTGTTCTGGCGCAGAACTTTTCTGGAGCTGCTGACGGTTATTTTCACTCCGCCCGTGTTTATGGTTTCCCTCCTGAGGGGTGCAATTATCTTTTCTATCTCTTCAGAATTCCTGCTTATTATTGCCAGCTCGTATTTCCCCTCCTTCTCCAGAATTGCTATTACCTCTATGTTTGGCAGCTCTTTCTCCAGCCTCCAATAGGCCTTCTGGAACAGCCTCCTTGCATCGGGATTCCTTACCATAAGCGTCTTTATTACCGCCTCGTCCTCCCTTGATGTTTCAAATAATCTCTTGTCTGCGAATCTGTCAGAAAAAAGTACGAGGTAGGCGGACGGCCTCTTTATGAAGAATAATGTTCTCGGCTTCCCCTTGTCCCTGTTGGGAATCTTTTTCTTGTCAACCAGCCCCGCAGCTTCAAGTATTCTTAGCTGCTGGCTTATGTTGGCCATTGTCGTGCTGGTCTTGGCGGCAAGCTGGAGGGGGCTCTGCTTCTCTTTTGAGAGCTCTTTTATTATCTCCCATTTCACGCTGGAGAGGAGTGACTCGGTTTCCATTGTTTTCCTCTTGCTCTTTCGCTTACAATCCGCTTACGAGTTTATCTCTTGACGCACAGCCAACTGCGTGTGCAAATCGCACATTGGTGTGGTTTTTCGTATTCTTATGTGGTTATGAAA
>WALR01000080.1 GCA_015522765.1 Candidatus Woesearchaeota archaeon
GCCCAAGATAACTGCTTTGGCTGGTCACTGAACCACACAATAGACTTCACAGCATTAGTGACATGCACTGATGAGAAATATTATGTGAGTGGCCAGACTGACAGTACGCCGCTTGACTTCTCATTCCTTGTACATGTGGATATGCACCACGAGCTAAACAACACAATGCCCTGCCCCTGCCTTGTAGGCGGAGGAGGGGGCGGAGCCACCTTCCCGAAGTTGCCTGGGAAGTGTGAGAAAACACTACCCATACCCGCCAATCTTCCTAATGGCTGGACAGGTTATGGCCCTAATGGAAAAAGCAACCCATGCACATGTGACTGCGAGGGAAAAAGTGGTTGGGCTGATATACAGACTTATTGCGAAGGTCAATCCCCTCCTATCGCTATAAGCGGCACATATGGGAGCAGTATTAACCCACCCTCGGTCGATGAGGGGGATGATAGTAACCTAATTGGCGAATGCCCGAAGTGCGGGGATGGTGTATTGACTAGCGGCGAGGATTGCGAGACATATATGAGCTTCAGTGATGTTGGAGATAGATGTGTAGATAAGGGGATATGTGAGAAATGGGAGGGTAATTATTATAAGAAAGGTTCTACCCATAAAACCTCTCTTACTAAATCCTCATCTGCACCTCATGGATGCACATCCAGTTGTAAATTTAACTTTGGGGGCTCAGGCTAGTCCTCACCTGATTCTCCACCCAAAGATTTATTAATTCATCCGCCTGTTTTATCCATATGCTTGATGTCTACATAAAGTACGGGATGATGATTGTCGCAATAGCCATAATCATCGCGTTAATAACCTTTGCCTCCCACTCGCTGAACAGGACCTCATTCACCGGCGGGAAGGAGGAGCTCTCATTCAGGGGGACAGCAGGGGAAGCAGACTACAGAATCAGCCAGATATGCGACAGCTGCGTCCAGAATAAAAACTTCAACCGCGACTGCGCAATACTAAAGCTCAGCCTGACATCAGGAACCCTCAATGCAGGCCTCCTCTCACTCAACAAGGGGGAGTACACACTTAAAATATCAAACCAGAACAATAAGTGCGTGGTGAGGAAGATTGGCTAGGGCGGAAATATCGATAAGCCTCATATTCACAGGGCTCATAGCGATAATAAGCATCACCCTCCTGCTTGGCATATTCGGGGCTAAACTTCCGGGGATGGGGAAGCAGCTCTACTGCTCAACAGTATTCAAAATTCAGAAGAGCACATATGTGCCTGTCTCAATAAGGGCCGACCCCTCCTATTGTAAGAGCACTAAAACCCTGAGGAGCCACCTCGTCGTCCCTATAATAGCGAGTATAACAAGGTTCAGCGACGGATGGGGGGTTAAAAGGCTTTCATCAACAGGAACAATTAAGGTGATGCTTCCCAACGCAACATTCATAAATGCAACCCTCTCACTATCGGCCTCCTCAACGGATGTCTCGCTTGACTTCTGGAGTGACGGAAATGATTATTCCTTCACAAGCCTTAACAGCGAGAAGAACATAACCTTCATAGAAAACCTCACCCAGGGGCTTCCCTCATGCACATCATTCCCCTGCACCATGAAAATAGATGTTAATACAGGCGGCGCGGTAATCATAAGAAACCTCAACATAACATACTCAAAGTGCTTCTTCGAGGAGGAGCTTGTCGCAGCCTCCCTTGCCTGCTGGAAGAGCGCGAATTACGGCGACTACTCCCGCAACCTTTCATGCGACGAGCTTATGGTATCATCCAGGTGCAGGCCTGCAATCGTTACAAAAAACTCATTTGACGAGACGCTTAAAAGGGCAAACGCAGAGGAGACACTGCCGCCCGCAAAAGTGGAGTTCATGCCCTCTGCTGATAGAATCCTCATTGAGCCCTCTCAGAACTACCTCGTGGAGTTCTCATCGGGCAAAATAACAATAAGCTAGGTGAAATAATGAGAAGGGCAAGAGCACAAATGTCAATATCCCTTGTGATGAGCGTAATCATAGCCCTTGTCTCAATCACCTTGGTCTTTGTGATGGCTTCAAAGTACATGAACAGCAGCAAGGTCTACTGCTCCACCATCTCAGCCCTTGGGACGCCCTTCACAAGCCAGGATGCCAGGGAGAACTGCAAGAGGCTTTACAGCATAAAAACAGTCCTGCTTAAGCCCTCAAGGGAGCATATCACATCTTTCCTCTCGGGAAGTGAGAAGCTGATAGATGCATCCGGAAATGTCTCTTTTATGCTCCCAAGGACAGCGGTCATAAGGAACGCCTCGCTGGAGATTACTACTGCGCCCTCACTCCTAAAGACATTTAATTCAGGGGGGAGCACTAAACAAAGTGCGGAGTGGTTCTACAATCTTAACGGCGGGACAAACACCATCTTATTCACTATTCCCAGGGATGCAAAGGTTAACAGGGCTCTTGCAGTCATAAGGGGGAAGGACAGCCCGCCCCTCGTTGACATGGTCTTTGTGATAGACACATCTGGCTCAATGGAGAACGAGTGGAGAAGCCTATGCGAAGACATAGGAGTGCTTAAGAGCCATCTCTCAAAATCGTACAATATGACAA
>WALR01000081.1 GCA_015522765.1 Candidatus Woesearchaeota archaeon
GCCCATGACCGCACCATCCTCGCCTTCAAGGGGGTTAATGACTCGCTCAAGAGGGCGGATATAAAAAGAGATGCGTTTAATTATCCCTACTACTATCTCTCCTCAATGGTCGGGGAATCCCTTAAGACACAGATGGGCTTTGTGAAAGAGGTGAAGAAGAAAAGGGACGCCCTTATCATGTACAACCCGAGCAGCTACATCGCAGAGAAGGGGCTTAAAACACTCGGCGCAATGCTTTCAAATATCGATATCCTCTGCCTGAATCTCGAGGAGGCGAAGCTCCTCTCAGGAGAATCCTCTTTGTCATCTGCCATAAAGACCCTTGGCTCCATTGTTCCTCTGGTTATTGTTACCAATGGGGGGAGGGCGGTCTATGCAGGCGTGTTCTCTCCTGTTAGGGGTGTAGATGTGGGAGAGCAGGGGTTTTTCAGGGCATACCCCCGGAAAGTGAGGGTCGTTGAGGCGACTGGCGCTGGGGATGCATTTGCCTCGGGCTTCCTGAGTGCGCTCATCCATGGGAAAGATGTTGCTGGGGCGATATCAGTGGGCGTGGTTAACGCCGAGTCTGTAATCCAGTACCACGGCGCCAAGAACAAGCTCCTGAGCTGGAGGTCTGCGCTCGCCGCTTTAAGGAAGCATCCTGTAGTTGTTGAGAGGAGGGCATCACTTTAATTTGCGCAGGCTTAAACTATTGATTTAATGATGAAAAGGAAAGATTTAATAATCATCTGAAACGAGAGTTACCTTTAAGTTGATAATTTGAATAACAACTTAAATAAAAGAGGGGTGTACTTCATGAAAAGCAAAAATAAGAAAGACGCGATTGTTCTCTGGTTTAAAGAGATAGGGATAGAGGATGTTCCCCTTGTGGGGGGCAAGAACGCTTCGCTTGGGGAGATGTACAGGGAGCTCTCCCGAAAGGGCGTTAACATCCCCAACGGTTTTGCCATAACTGCAGCCGCCTACAGGCTCTTCCTCTCTGAGGCGGGGATTCAGGATAAGATAAAGGCGCTTCTCTCAGGGCTTGATAAAAGCGATGTTGCCAGTCTTAAGCTTACCGGCAAGAGGATAAGACAGCTTATCGTGTCTGCTGAGCTTCCTGAAGAGATGAGGAAGGAGATACTCTCAGCATACAAAAAGCTGGGGGAGAAATATGGAAATAACCCCGATGTCGCCGTCAGGTCGTCAGCCACCGCAGAGGACCTCCCGGATGCAAGTTTTGCAGGACAGCAGGACACCTACCTTAACATAAAGGGGGACGCGATGCTTATTAAGTCTGTCAAGAAGTGCTTCGCTTCCCTGTTCACTGACAGGGCCATTTCCTATAGAGTTGACAAGGGATTCGACCATTTCAAGGTCGCTTTAAGCATAGGCGTTCAGAAGATGGTCAGGTCTGATTTAGGGAGTTCAGGGGTGATGTTCACCATTGACACCGAGTCAGGATTTGATAAGGTTGTTTTTGTTACTGCCATTTACGGGCTTGGGGAGAACATTGTTCAGGGCGCAGTGAATCCCGACGAGTACTATGTGTTCAAGCCCACGCTGAAGAAAGGCTACAGGGCAATAATCTCCAAGAAGCTGGGGGATAAGCGGATGAAGATGGTTTATTCCGGTAATAGGGAGAAGCCGACGGTTAATGTCAGGGTTAGTGAGAGCGCAAAGAAGAAGTTTGCATTAAGCGATGATGATGTTCTTACACTTGCAGGGTGGGGGGTCATCATAGAGGAGCACTACACTAAAAAAGCGGGCCACTACAAGCCTATGGATATAGAGTGGGCAAAGGACGGGAAAAGCGGCCAGTTATTCATTGTTCAGGCGAGGCCCGAGACTGTGCATAGCCAGATGAATGTGAATGTTCTCGAGGAGTATGTTCTCAGGCAGAAGGGCAGGGTTCTCGTTACAGGGATGTCCGTGGGCAGCAAGATTGGGAGCGGAAGGGCCAATGTGATAACGGATGTGAAGGACATATCCAGGTTTAAGGAGGGCGATGTCCTCGTCACAGAGATGACCGATCCTGACTGGGAGCCCATAATGAAGAGGGCATCCGCCATAGTTACCAACAGGGGAGGGCGCACCTGCCACGCGGCTATTATAAGCAGGGAGCTCGGCGTTCCCGCACTTGTTGGGGCGGCAAATGCAACTAGCAGGCTGAAGACAGGGCAGAATGTGACTGTTGACTGCTCCTCCGGAGAGGTGGGCTATGTCTATGACGGACTCTTAAAGTTCAGGGTTGTCAAGCACAACCTCAGGCAGATGCCTAAGACAAAGACCAAGATAATGATGAATGTGGGTAATCCGGACGCGGCGTTTGAGCAGAGCAGGCTTCCTAACCAGGGTGTTGGTCTTGCAAGACAGGAGTTCATAATTAACTCCTACATCAAGGTCCATCCAAACGCGTTAATCAATTTTAAAAGACTGAAGGACATTAATGTTAAGAAGAGGATAGCCAGGATTACAGAGGGCTACCCCTCGAAGGAGCAGTTCTTCATAGACCAGCTTTCATACGGCGTGGCGAGAATTGCAGCTGCCTTCTACCCTAATGATGTGATAATAAGGTTCAGCGACTTCAAGAGCAACGAGTACGCAAACCTTGTCGGCGGGAAACTCTTCGAGCCAAAGGAGGACAACCCCATGATTGGGTGGAGGGGCGCTTCCAGATATTACAGCGAGCATTATAAGGCTGCATTCGGCCTTGAGTGCAGGGCAATAAAGAAGGCGAGGGAGGAGTTCGGGCTCTTCAACATAAAGGTGATGATTCCCTTCTGCAGAACAGTCGAGGAGGGCAAGAGGGTTATTGCCGAGATGAAGAAGAACGGGCTTGTCCAGGGTAAGAACGGGCTTGAGGTTTATGTGATGGCGGAGATTCCGAGCAATGTGATACTCGCAGATAAGTTTGCAGATGTCTTTGACGGCTTCAGCATAGGGACAAATGACCTCACCCAGCTTACCCTTGGTCTTGACCGCGACTCTGAGCTTGTGGCTTCAATTTATGACGAGAGGAATGAGGCTGTTAAACGCCTCGTGGCGCAGGTTATCGCCACAGCCAAGAAGAGGAAGCGTAAGATAGGCATCTGCGGGGATGCCCCGAGCACATTCGACGATTTCGCCCAGTTCCTCGTGGAGCAGGGTATCGATAGCATTTCATTAAGCCCTGACGCAGTAATCCACGGAACATTGAAGGTTGCCGCAAAGGAGAAGCTTATCGCGGCTCGAAGGTCAGGGAAGAAATAAATCTCCGGCTGGCTGTGAGTCATATAATTCCATAAAAAAGAGGTGGGAGAATGGTAAATATAGCAATTAACGGATTCGGGAGAATTGGAAGGCTCTTCCTGAGGGCGGCTCTTCCCTTTAAAGAGCTGAATATTGCAGCGATTAACGATTTAGGTGATGCCTCAACGCTTGCCCACCTCTTCAGGTATGACAGCGTCCATAAGGAGTTTAAGGGAGAGGTCGGCTACTCTGACAATGAGCTTGTTATTGACGGCAGGCACATAAAATTGTTCTCTGAGAGGGATCCCGAGAAGCTTCCCTGGCTCGACCTGGGCATTGATATTGTTGTGGAGAGCACCGGTAGGTTCACCTCGAGGGAGCTTGCCCAGAAGCATATCCTTGCGGGCGCTAAGCGTGTCCTGATATCCGCGCCTTCACCAGACCCCGACTTCACAATAATAAAGGGGGTTAATGAGCACCTCTACAATCCTGAGGAGCACCGCATCATCAGTAATGGCAGCTGCACGACGAACTGCCTCGCACCCATTGTCAAGGTTCTTGACGACAACTATGGTGTTATGCGCGGCTTCATGGTTACTGTTCATGCATATACTGCTGATCAGCGCCTCGTTGATGCCGCCCATCACGACCTTAGGAGGGCGAGGTCTGCGGCTCTCTCAATTGTTCCCACAACTACCGGCGCTGCAAAGACTGTTACAAAGGTCCTTCCCCATCTTCAGGGTCGTCTTGATGGTATGGCTATGCGTGTCCCTGTTGCAGACGGCAGCATTGTTGACTTCGTCGTGGATGTTGGCAAGGATGTCACGAGGGAGGATGTCCTTGCACTCTTCAGCTCGGTCTCCAGGCACGAACTCAAGGGGATTATAGAGTATGCGGATTCGCCGCTTGTCTCTGCTGATATAGTCGGCAATCCCCATTCGGCAATATTTGACGCTCCCCTCACAAGGGTTATTGACAACAGGCTCCTTGAGGTAATAGCCTGGTATGATAATGAGTGGGGCTACTCCAATAGGCTCGTTGATGTTGCTAAACTGCTTTAGGTGCTAAATGGCAAGGTTCCTCACATTAAGGGATTATGATTTCAGGGAGAGAAGGGTCCTTCTTAGGGTTGACTTTAATGTTCCTCTCGAGAATGGGATTGTTGCTGACGACTTCAGGATAAGGGTTTCTCTGCCGACGGTAAGGCACCTCCTTAAGCAGAGGGCTAAACTCATAATAGCAACCAGCCTTGGCAGGCCGCCGGGCAGAGTTGTTCATTCATTGAGGCTTGACAATGTGGCTAAGAGGTTCTCAGAGCTTATTAAGAGAAAAGTGAGGAAACTGGACGAGGCCGTCGGCGAGGGTGTGAAAAAGGCGGTCTCATCGATGAAGCCCGGAGATATTGTCATGCTGGAGAATCTGAGGTTCTACCCCGGCGAGGAGAATGATGACAGCTCTTTCGCGCTTAAGCTTGCATCCCTCGCGGATTTTTATGTTAATGACGCATTTGCCAATTCCCACAGGCTGCACGCGAGCATGGTCGGTGTTACGAGGTTTCTTCCGAGCTTTGCAGGCTTCCTCCTCGAGAAAGAGGTTACCACAATCAAGAGGGTGATGAAGAATCCGAAGCATCCCTTCATAGTTGTTGTTGGGGGTGCCAAACTCCAGACAAAGCTGCCCATGCTCATGAATCTGGCGAGGAGTGTTGACCATATCCTTATAGGTGGGGCGATGGCATTTCCCTTCCTCGAGGCAAAGGGTTTTTCCACGGGAAAATCAGCCAATGAAAAGGCGCTCATACCGGTTGCCTCAATGTTACTGAAGAGGTACGGAAAGAAGATTGTTCTTCCCTCTGACTTTGTTGTTGCCAGAAGGCTTGGCCCTGATGAAAAGACGAAGGCGGTGCCTGTAAATAGCATCCCTGATGATATGCTTGCCCCTGACATAGGTAAGGACACTGTAGGCGTGTTCTCTAGGATTATAGGGAATGCAAAGACGATTATCTGGAACGGCCCAATGGGAGTCTTTGAGGTTAAACCATTTAACAGGGGCACTGTGGAGGTTGCCCATGCGATTGCGCGTTCAAAAGCAGTGAGTGTTGCTGGCGGCGGGGACACATCAAGGGCTGTGAGGGAGATGAGGATAGCGAAGAGTTTCGAGCTTGTCTCCACAGGGGGCGGCGCTTCCCTTATGATGTTTGAGGGCAAGACACTGCCTGCTGTTTACGCCCTCGAGGAGAACTATCTCAGGTTTAGCCGAAGGGGGCTTAACCTTAAGGATTACCTCTCTCCCCTTCATGATACGAGCTTTAAGAAGGGCTATGCGAAGAGGTTGAGGAGGTAAATCTGTTTTATAAAAACATTTAAATATAACTTATAAGATGTATAAGATATAAGAGTTATTCGCTGTAAAAGAGGTAAGAGGTGGGACGATGAGAAAGGCGGTTGTTTCTATGGTCATTCTTTTAGTTATTATAGTCGGGGTTTCTTTGCTATGGCACCCTGCTACCAACACTACTCCTAAAGGCAGGCAGGGTAATGTAAATGTTCAGTCATCATCCGCCCCTGCGAAGGCGAGTCCTAAGGTAAATACCCTTAGTGAGGCGATAAAGTCAGGCGACTACAAGTCATGCAGTAATGTGGCTCCAGAGTTGCGCCAGGGGTGCATTGACCGCATAGTCAAGGTAAAGGCAATATCTGCCCTTAACCTCTCAATGTGCGACGGGATAAAGACGGGCTTCATCAAGAATGACTGTGTTAACTCAATAAAATCAAGGATTCAGGCAAGCAAGCCAAAGTATGATTTCAGCAGGTGCGATAATGTGAATGAAGCTGACAAGGAGGTCTGCGAGAGCAATGTGATAACATCCCTGGCAGAGAAGGAGGCGAAGATTGAGCTTTGCAATGATGTTCCTGTCAAGGGGCTTGACCAGGCGTGCAGGGATAATGTGTATATCGCCCTTGCGATAAGGACAGGTGATAAGTCTTACTGCGATAAGATAGTTGACAATGGAAAGAGAGCCTCCTGTATGGGCTGATTAAGAAAGCTGATTAAGAAAGAGGGTTAATATGCTTTTTGGGAAATTAAGGGATTCCACTCATCTCAGGAGAGGTGGTTCTCTCCTTTTTTCTCTTGTTGCAGGACTTGTTATCTTGTCCTCTTTGCTTGTTGCTTTTTATTTTGGTGTTCCTTTTGTGTCCGGCTCAACAGGGGCTACATGTACAGGTGTTAAGATATGCGGGACAACATATAACTGCGCAGGGCCGGATGATACATTGAACAGCGACGGCATCTGCCCCGAGGATTACGGGGACTGGAGTAATTGTAATGTACAGGCAACTGTTAATGGCCACGCCTTTAAGTGCTCTCCCATGGACTATGACTGCTGCAGGAATCAAGGAGACTGTTATTATGGGGGTGAGTGCATAGCTCCTGGCGATTTTGGCAGTGCATCTGGTCACACAAATATTTGCTGTAAGAGTGATGGTTCCACACCTAGTTGTCAGTATACATCTGCCCATCTCGATTCTGAAAATAACATTTGTTCATATTCTTCTGATTATTGTACTACCTCTGGTTGTAGCTATCAGAATGTAAGCTGCTACGGCAGCGGGGATGTTGTTGGTGATAACTGCTACTGGGGGACTGAAAGCTGCACTGACAGCGGGTGCACGAATGGCACTGTTGATACAACAAAGGCGAGTTGTCATGTTGTGGGGGACAAGGATGAGAGTACAAATACCTGCTGGAAATCTCCCCAGGAGAATACATGCAGTGTTTCTTACCAAGAGTGGATATGCACAGGCGGCTTGACAGATACAACGAGAGACACTTGCCCTGCATACATCTCAGGAGACGCCTGCAAC
>WALR01000082.1 GCA_015522765.1 Candidatus Woesearchaeota archaeon
CCTTGTTGTGGCGCCTGCTCTCTTCGCCCTCTCATTCAATCTGCTTGTAATACTGAAGAACCTGACCAAGAAGCTTGGGGCTGCAAGGGCTACGGGGGGGGCGAGGATGCCTTTTAAGATAGGGGAGATAAGCATAAATCTTGATGATTTCAGGAGGTTCTCTGAGTATGCCCTCGGAATCACCGCTGCATTCGCCGCTTCCATAGTGTCGATGATACGCTATGGAAATATAAAAGAGGGGGTAAAGTACATCCCTGTGTATACCATAATCTCTATTCTTCTCTACCTCTTATTCCTTAAGGTGCTCGTTGGATTCTTCGGGGGGCTGGTCACATGATTCCTGCTTGAGCATTCTTGAATTATGGGTTTAACGGGCTGCTTATTAAGAATTCAGGGGAGTACACTACTAAAAGAGAGTGATAAAATTATATAAATCAACAAACAAAGGTTAAAGAGGGGTAATGCAGGAACAGGGTATACATTGTTAGTTGACAGTAATATGGCTAGGATTTGCACAAATAAAAACAAAAAATGAAGGGGCTGTCAAAGGGGAAGGTATTGGGTAAACAGGCAGGCATGCACAAGTTTGTTAGCATACTTAGAAGGCTATCATTAGAAAAAGAGAGATTACAGCATATAAGAGAGGAAATCCTCACAACACATAAGAAAATAGAGAAGAAGAGAAGAGAGCTTTTGCAGAATGAGATAAAACAGGAAGAGACAATTAAGAAGGTGAACAGACTGCTGAGCTGGGTGGAGATAGAATATGATGATATAAAAAAGAAAAGAAAAGAGTTGAATGATGAGAAAGAGAGGGTTGAAGGATTAAGGGACTATGCAATAGACATCATTGACAGGGAGAGGGAGATTAAAGGAAGGGAGGAAGCACTCAAGAAAAGGGAAGAAGAGCTTAAAAAGAGGGAGAAGAAAGCCAATGAGACTGAAACATATCTTTTGAGTGAGGAGAAGAGGGTCAATTCAAGATTAATAAAGAAGAGGAGAGAGCTGGAAACAATAAATAAAACATTAAAGAATAAGCCGCATAAAAAGAGGATGGCTGTTGAGAGAGAAAACAAGAAGTATCCCTTGCCTGAGATGGAAAAGCTGGCAGGGGTGCTGAGAAAGCTCGACGATATGCTGGAGCACCTACCAGAGGATAAAATTAGGGAGTTTGCCAGAAGCAAAGAGTTCCATGAGTATAAAGAGATAATGAGGAAGTTCACATAAGAAAACATTCACAGACGGAAGGATATTAAATGAACATCATAATACTTAATAATAATTGATAAAAGAGGTAATCAAAATGGGTCTACTCTCAAAAGCTGAGGATATCAACAGGGCATATGAAGAAGAGGACTTTACTGAGGATGAACATGAAGACGAGGAGGAATATGAGGATCTTCCGCCGCCAGAAAAGCCGAAGTATAAAGAGAAGAAGGGGATACTCTCAAGAATTTTCAGTAAGAAGACTGAGAGGAAGGGAAGCGTGAAAGCAGAGGAGCCGCAGGAGAAAACAGGGGTTAAACAAGAAGAATCCTCGGAAAAAGAGGAAACAGCTGAAGACAGCTTGGAGAAAGCAAAAGAGGAAGATAAACCGAAAGAGGAAGAGGCGGCTAAAAAAACAGAGGAAGATGAAAATAAGAGGAACACAGATGCCCTTCTCCAGATAAAAAGGCGTATCGACCATGAGGCAAGGGAGAGGCATCACAGTATTAATGATATGGAGAAAGAGCTGGAGGAAAAAGCACTCCTTCTTGCAGAAAGGGAAGGAGAGATAAAAAAGCAGGAGAAGGAGATAAACGACCTTAAGAAAAAGCTCAAAAAGAAAATAAACAAGTTTGGGCTGAGCGAATTTCTCGTTGATCAGGAGGAAATAGAAAAAAGGGAGAGAGCTGTTAAAAAGAGAGAGGAAGAGCTGGGAAAAAAGGAGGAAGAGCTTAAAAGAAGAGAGGGACGCCTCGAGAGCATTGAAGAGAGAATCTCATTAAAGGAAGCGGAACTCGTGGAGAGGGAGGAGAAGATAAGTGAAAAAGAGGAGGAGCTGAAGAGGACAGAAGAGGGGACATCTGCGAAGGTTTCAGATTTAAGACTCGATGTTGACGAGCTTGAAAAGAAGATAGAGGACAAGGAGAAGAGACTTGACGCTTTAGAGAAGCTTTACAAGGAAAAGAGGGAAGAGATGAAGAAGGATGAGAGAAAGATAAAGAAAGAAGAGGAAGAACTCCTGAAAGTGGTTAACCGCATTACACCAAATAATCCGCAGGAAGAAAGCCGGGAGAGTAAGGAGGGCGCCCCCTCAAAACCGGCAAGCGTGCCCCTAAAAAAGACCGCCGCCAAGCAGGATGATAAAATTAAGAGTAGCATTAAAGAGATGAGCAGCATAATCAACAATCTCTCAGAGGGCGATAAGATTGAGCTTATAAAGCAGAACATACACGAAAAATTAAGGGAGAGGGATATTGTGGGAGCGGAGAGTCTTCTCAAAGAGTTGAACAGGATATACAGAAAGGGAGAGATGGGAAAGGATGAAAAGAAAATGTTTTATTATGACCTCATGAGGATAAAGACAGATGTGGAGCTTGCAAAGGTAGAGTAGGATGCACTGGAAAAAATTGACCAATGGTTATCTTCTTATTGCGGATAAGGGGGAAGATGTTGAAGAGGCGATACTGAACTTCTGCAGTGAAGCAGGTGTAAGGCACGGCTTTATCAGCGGGATAGGGGCAGTGAGGGATGTTGAGTTAGGATACTATGATGTGGAACTAAAAGAATACAAAAGAAAATTTTTTGGCGGCTCATTTGAGGTTGTTAGCTTATTGGGAAACATCTCATTGTACAACAATAAGGAATTTTTACATGCGCATATCTCCCTGGCAGATAGGGGGAACAACCTTGTGGGAGGGCACCTGTTCAAGGCAACTGTAAGCGTCACCCTCGAGGTCTTCTTTATAGAATCAAAAGAAGAAATAATAAGAGAGGACAAGGGCAGCCTCAAATTAATTAGGTAATATTCCTTAATTATAATTATAAATGTATACCCATCTGCTGGCCCTTTCTCTTCCGTTGGTGGCTGTAACCTTTGCCAGAGAGAGTCCGTGAGGCATATTATACGCTGAAAGGTCTTCTATGACATAGGCAGATGAGACACTGCTTGTGATGTCAAATGGGAAGGAGTAAAACATCTCATTAATTGAGGGAATGAAGACTGTGACATGGGCATTGTTAATATCAGAAGCCCCCCTGTTAAGGAGATTCACATGAAGGAACATTTCATTACCAAAGATTCCGCCTCTTATGTATCCCAGCGAGAGAAAAAGCACGCTTAGGGAGATAAGAGCCAGGGCGCTAACATTATTAGTATTTTTCTTCTTATTTGATATTTTCAACATTTTCTTCCCCCCAATAAAATCATACACCGATTAGTAGTTCTGCCTATTAACCATTTTGTAATGGCTAATAATTAAAGATTAAACCCGAGCTAATATATAAACTTTTCTATGAACAATGGTTTTATGTTGTCAGAGAATAAGTAAGGGGGAACTGCCTGTTAAAAAAGAAAGTTTTAAATAACAAAAACCTGCCATGAATCACAGCAATTGCATCTCAGGAGTTCACGCGAAGATTTAAGGAGAACGACAGGATTTAATTGTGCATTGCAGGACTATGGACGGTGATAGTTATGGGCGATAATCAAAAGGGAGATAAGGAAAGGATTGAAGAGCTCGCAAGGGTGCTCAAGACACACGGTCTTGCAGCGTCATGGGAGGATGCAAGGGCAAAAGCTGAGAGCATGATTAATGACAAAGGGCATGCAGAGGAGAATAAAAGCGAGCCGATAGAAAAAGTAGAGGAAAGGGAAATAAAAGAAGAAGCAGAGGAGGAAGTAATAGAAGAGCCTGAAGACAATGGCAAAGATCTGGAAACCGCAAACAATGAGGAAACAACTCAAGCCAATGCAGTCAGCGAGGAGATGAACAGCAGTCCTTCCCCTGACTCCCCTGAATATGACATAACCAAGGAGAATAAAACCGTTAACGAGCTTATGGGAGAAGAGCCGCAGGCAGAACCCGTAGAGGATTCCCACAATGAGGAACCCCGAATAAGCGGGGAATTTAGTGAAGGTTCAGGAGAAGAGAAAGAGGAAGAAGAGGACAAAATAAATGCGGAGGAAGAGGATTACATTAATGAAAAGGCATACAGCGAGGGTGATGACGAGTTTGTAATAAAAGAAAAGGAAGAGCAACTGAACACAGCCCCTAAAGAGGAGGAGAAAGAAGAAAATACTGCTCCTCCTGAATCTGAGATAGAAGAGAAGCAAGAGGAAGAAGATAAAAAAGAGGAGAACAAGATAGACCTGACAGACATATTTGACTTCAGCAACCATTAACTTATTCTTCTAAATGAGAATCTAAAGAGTCAGAATTAGCGGCGTCACCCTCAAGGTCTTCCCCATCAGTGAGGAGTTCTTCTAGGCCCTCTAAAGAGGCTTCACTAATGCCCTCTAATTCCGCCATTGACTGAAGGGCGAGTTTTTTAAGTGATGTGCCGTCCAGCTTTAAGCCTGCTTTCTCAGCCACCCTCTCATATTCCTTAACAAGTGCCCTGTAGTAAGGAACCATCTCCTTATAGGAGTTATTGGATGATGCCTGCTTTGGGGCATATCCTCTTCTTATAGACTGAACCTTATTAAATAGGGAGACAGCCGCAAGAGAGAGATAGTCCTTTGCCCTGCTCTTATTAACAGGGGAAAGCCTGTCTGCAAGCCATAAATAAAAGTCGGCACTCTTGAGCGCAACATCAAACTCCGCCCTGTAGTGGTCGCCCTCCCTAACCCAAGATGAGGGCTGGGTTGTGTGGATGAGCTCTTCTGTAAGAACATAATCTGCAACCGCGTCTTTTGTCAATCTTGATTCCCTGGCATTGTCACCCATCCTTTTATCGATATCAACATGGGAGAATATTTCTGTCTTACCATTATCTTTTAAGACCCCTGCTATCCCGTTATCGTCAGGAACAGAGGAATAGGCGCTGAATATATCTGGAAGCGAGGGAGTGGAAATCCCCCTCTCCCTTGACCATTCCTCCAACAGGGAATACTTGCCATTGTTAACATAAGAAGAGAGCATATTAAACATGTAATTTGCTGAGTTAAAGTAAGGGTCATAGCTGGTTGAGGGAGAAATAGTCTTGCCCTCACTCGCCTCTTCAGGAGAGAGCCTCACAAAAACTTCTCCTCCGTTAGGGGTGTTGTTTTGCTGGATGATGTATTGGGGCAGAGCATTCATCCATGATCCATAATTCTCCCTGTAAGGGGCGCCAGCTATTCCAGATGGACAGGTCATATGAGAAGGAAATGCGTTTTAAAATATAAATTTTGTTGTTATGCCTCAGGAATCACTTCGTTATGAGGACAGGAGAGGGGGTTTCCGAGTATTTTTGCAAGTTCCATTGTCATCCTTTTATCAAATCCTCCTTCGAGCATCTCCGCAGAGTCATAAAGAGCATTGATATCAACAGCGCACCATCTAAACAGCATCACCTCTATCAGCCTGTGGCGCCTGGCAAACCATCTTCCAAGAGCCCTGCCCTTCTCTGCTAGAATGAATGTGTCATTCCTCTTAAACACTCCCGCTTCTCCATCCTTCCTCCTTATTAATCCTTCCCTATAAAGAATATTTAGGAGGTAGCCAAGCTTTTTATATGAGGACGAGGTGTAGCCGTGGAGGTCCTCCAGCGAGAATCCTGTCTCTTCCATCTTTGTCCTGCTAACCCTAACCTTGGAAGAGGCGATAAAA
>WALR01000083.1 GCA_015522765.1 Candidatus Woesearchaeota archaeon
AAGCTTATGTTGAATCTTTTTCCCGGCGCCACCCTCTCAGGCGTCGTCCGCACATCCGAGACAAGCAGCTCGAGGTTCACATTCTTAACATCCAGATTAAACGGCCGGAGTTTAACCCATGTTTTCCCGTTGTCCGCGGAGTATCTCAGATTAATCTCATATGTTCCTTCAGGCGCGTCTCCTGCCACAATGAACCTGTACTTCACTATAACTCCTTCCTTGCCAGTCTGCCTTGACTCGAGGCTTCCTATTACCTGCCTTGCGCTCTCGCCGGCAACAAGGGAGAGCGGATATGAAGGCTCCACCTCGAGGATGAGATTGTTCACGGCCTCTCTCCCTGTATTCTCAATCTTCCACCGCACGGTGACTATGCCTCCAGGCTCCGCCGGGTCAGGGTCCTGATTTACAGCGTAGTTGTTGACATTCATCTTATTGAATGTTGATTCCCCCCTCACACGCACATCAGCCAGGTTGGTCAATGAAACCGCGGCAGTGTTAATGCCTATAAGCGAGAAAAAGAGGATAAGGAACACGAATGCCGGAATCAGTGTTTTAATTGCCGCTTGATAATTATCTTTTTTATTTCCCATATTTTTCACCTCTTGTCTGTTGCCTTCTTGTTTATTATTTCTCCCTCAACCTTCCCGTCCTTAAGCATAAGTATCCTTGTCCCAAAGGATTTCATTCTCGGGTCATGTGTTACCATAACGATGGTTTTCCCCTTTTTATGCAGTTCTGAGAGTATCTGGAGAACCTGCGCCCCTGTCCTGCTGTCGAGGTTGCCTGTTGGCTCATCCGCGATTATCACCTCTGGATTGTTCGCAAGCGCCCTGGCTATTGCCACCCTCTGCTGCTCCCCCCCGCTCATCTCTGTTGGGCGGTGATTGGCCCTCTCAGCCAGACCCATTGATTTAAGGAGCTGGATGGCTCTTCTGGCCCTCTCCTCACCGGGCACCCCCTGAAATATCATTGGGAGCATCACATTCTCAATTGCGCTCATTGAGCGTATGAGGTTGAACTGCTGGAACACAAAGCCGAGTGTCTTTCCCCTTATCTGGGAGAGGTCGGACTCGGAGAGGGTTGTTATGTCCTCCCCTTTAAGAAACACCTTCCCCCTTGTTGGCAGGTCAAGGCACCCCAGCATATTAACCGCTGTTGACTTGCCGCTCCCGCTTGGCCCCATTACGATTAAAAACTCGTTGAGGTGCACTTCTATGCTCAGCCCCTGAAGCGCCGGGACATCCACGCTGCCCATCTGGTATATCTTCCAGACCTTATCCAGCTTTACGATTATTTTTGTCATTCTTCTTCCTTTTCTCCTTATCCCTTCTTCTTATATGTCTCAGTCTGCTTATTGCCTCCTTAATGACCTCTTTAACATCCTCCCTGTTTCTCCTTATGCTCCCCTCGTTTTCCATATCGATGAGCAGCTCTTTCATTGATATGAGAACTCCCATTACGCCCCCGAAGGGCATTTTGTAGCTTCTAAGGCCTTTAATTATGTTAATCGTTGAGTTTATATGCGAGCCGGGATAGATTGTCTGAAGCACCTTCATGTTTCTTTCTATGCTGCGCATTATTTTATCCTTGTTGGCGTCAATCTCCCTTAGTTTTCTCCTGCCGTCTGCGGTTAATCTGTAAATCTTTCTCCTGCCCTCTGTTCTGAAGGAGAGCAGCCCCTCATCATTCATCCTCTTAAGCAGGGGGTATATTGTCCCGAAGCTTGGCCTCCAGTCGTTGGATTCATCTGCAAGAACCTTCCTCAGCTCATAGCCCGTTCCCTCTTTCTCCGAGAGTTTTCTGAGGATTATTAAGCGCAGGTAGCCTATCATGTATCACACCCGATATATCGGATAAGATAGAATGCTCCTCTGCTATTTAAAGCTTTTGGCGGACAGGCACAACTCTTTGGGCACTTTAAAGGCGAAGGGTATATAAATATGCATAGCTTAACAGAGAATCATATCAGCCCAAATGAAAACAAATGAAGATGAACTGGAATACACCCTCACTCTCGGGGATGTGAATTATTTAGTCGGGACAAGGAATACACATACAGACTCCTCTGGCAACACCCATGTAGAGCTCTATCTGGCTGTTTTAGATAAGAAAAGCGGCCGCAAAGGACTAAATAAATGGGAGCCTATGTTTCATGTTAAGGATGTGGTAATAAACTGGCAGCATTTCGATGAGGTGCTGGAGGAGATTGCCGACAGGGTTTATGAGAAGTACAAGAGAAGGATAAACCCCGATGACGCCAGAACCATCTTCTCAAGGGCATACACCTTTTATAAAAATGCGTCCATCTGGAGAAAATATGATTCTTAGTCATAATCCCATTTTATCGCTTTCTCAGCAGGAATTAGAGGAGAAATCGAAACCTTTAAATATTGAACAAGGAAATATAGAACCATGACAGAGGCATCTATGTTTAGGGGAACAGTCGCTTTTCTTGACAAGCTGGGAGTCTATGATGTTGTTTTGCCCTTCCTCCTCGTTTTTACAATAGTATTCGCAATCCTTGAAAAGACAAAAGTCCTCGGCACAGACGAGATTAACGGCGTGAAATACCCGAAAAAAAACCTTAACTCAATGATCGCCTTTGTCACTGCAATGATGGTAATAGCATCCTCCCAGCTCGTCAGGCTGCTTAACGAGGCGGTGGCTAACCTGATGGTAGTCCTTATAGTAATGGTCCTCCTTCTCCTGCTTATAGGCTCATTTTACAAGGAAGGAGAAGAGGTTTATTTCTCAGGGAAGTGGAGGACATCCTTCACAATAGTAATGATTGTTTCAACGATTCTCATAGTCATGAACGCCCTTAAAACATCCGACGGGAGGAGCTGGCTCTCATGGCTCTGGATGGATGTAATCGTTAAATCATGGGGTGCAGCATGGTTCTCAAGCCTTATACTAATAGCATTTATAGTAATAGTTATTGCTCTTATTACTAAAGAGCCAGTTAAAACTAATGGGAATAATGGAGGGGATTAGAAATGAGTAGTCTTATGAACTTGAACAATTTTGTATGGTACCTGGAAGAATGGGGCATACGGGATGTGCTTCTTCCTTTCCTGCTGATTTTTATAGTTATATACGCTGTTCTGCAGAAGACTAACATATTAGGGGAGGGAAAGAAAAGGATGAACCTCGCCTTCGCAATAATACTTGCACTAATTGTGGTCATCCCGCATGTAACAAACAGCTATCCCAGCGAGAACCTCGACCCTGTTGTGATAATCAACAGCGCACTGCCCGCAATCTCCATAGTAATTGTGGCTGTAATAATGCTGCTCATACTAATAGGGGTATTCGGCGGCGAGGCAAGCTGGAAGGTAAGCAGCGTGAGCGGGTGGATAACCATCATCAGCCTTGCAATAATAGTCATCATATTCGGCGCAGCTGCAGGATGGTGGGGAAGCTGGGACTGGCTTCTTAATGTGTTCGGAAGCGACACCCTCGCGATAATAATTATCCTTCTGGTGTTCGGAGTAATCGTCGCATTTATAGCGGGCGGCGAAGAGAAGGAAGAGAAGGAGAAGGGAAAGTTCCTCAATGACCTCGGCGACTTTTTCAAGAAGTAAGCAATTGAGCTTAGTGAGGGTATAAATGGCAAACCCGATTCAGGTAGGGCTCTTAGCGGATTTTTCACCGGTATTTACCATGCTTTTCGTATTTGCCTTCACCTATGCCGCACTCCAATACGCAAAGGTCTTTGGGGATAACAAGTCAATCCACTCTATAATGGCTATTGTTCTCTCTTTTTTAGTTCTGCTCTCGCCAAACCTCGTCAAGGCCATTAACCTAATGCTTCCATGGTATGTTATGATAATGGTCCTTATCCTTATCTTTTTAATGGCGTTCGGGATGCTTGGGGCAAAGGAGGGCGACTTCGAGAATCTGCTCCACTCAAGGACATCAGTCGTGTATTGGGTGCTTATAATCTCTATAATAATATTTGTGGCGTCCCTCGGAACAATATACTTCTCAGGCCAGCCAGTAAATCAAAAGAGCAGCATGCCCACAGTCAGCCTAAACGGAACAACAACATCAAGCGTCAACCAGCGGGGGCCGGGCGCTTTCTGGGCAACCCTCTTCCACCCCAAGGTGCTGGGGCTTATATTCACCCTCCTAACAGCTGTATTCACTGTTTCCCTTTTATCATCTGTTCCTAAGAGTTAAGAATTCTCCTTTTTATCCTGCTTAAGCTTGCCCACAATCTGGGAAAGCTCCGCAACATCATCTGTGAAAGCCGGCAGTATCTTCTGGAATATCTTTTCCATTGCCTTAATCTCCGCCTCTAAGTTGACAACGCTCTGGTCGTATTCGCCTATCTTCCCGAGAAGGGCTGTGTGCAGCTTGTCAAACTGGTTCTTGAGATCCTCCTGCGCCACTTCCAGTTTGTCAAGTCTTCCCTCAATCTGGCTCCTTGAAGTTTCAAGCCTATTGAAATCCTTGACAAGCTCCTTCCACTTCTCGCTTATTATCGCCTCTGCCACCTCTTCAATCTGTTCTGTCTGGGGATTAATCATTACATTACCCCCTGGAGGGGGCGGCATTGAGGTAGGGGGCGGCCCGCTCTGAGGTGCAAATTGGGGGCTAGCCTGCTGGGGCTGCTGTTCTGATGAGCTCCCAACAGTCACCTCTGCCTGATTAACAAGAGCCATCGCCTGCTGGGGGGTCATCCCCTTGGAAACCAGCTCCTGAACTATCTGGTCTGATGTCATGCCCTTATTAATCATTGAGACTACTTCATCAATTCCTCCAGAATCCTTTTGTTGCCCGAAAAGCGCCATTTTAACCCCCTTTTTATTTGTTTAAGCTACTATCTTCTTTATAAAGTTTTTTATTAGGAACCTTATTAAGAGTATCTTCTTCTGCTGTGTCCTCCCCGCTCAACGCGGCCTTCACCTCCTCCTTTACAATACGGGAGACCTCATTCTTTGTTACAAAACTCAGAGGGCTCCACATATCAATGTACTTTTGTATCTCGAGGAGCTTGTCCTTCTTGGCTGTTGACTGCAGCTCTTTTATGATAAGAAGAATTTTATCCTTTACCTCATTAACCTGCCGCCTCAAAAGTGTCAGCTCTTCATTAACATCCCTTAACTTGGCGTTTACCCGCCTGTTAAACCCGAGTACATTTTCATCGCTTACCTGAATCTTGTTTCTGAGGTTTATGTACCTCTCCTCCATAATCCTGACTCTCCTGCTTGTATTGTTGAGTTCATTCGCAAGCGAGGGGAGGTCTATCGCCAGATTCTTATTGTTCTTCTTGTCTGCGCCAATAACCTGATTATCCATAAAAAGGATATTGTCCATCTCTTATTTATAGTTTTGCATGACGCACTTAAAATAGGCGGCCTTAGCAATCAATAGAAAGATTTATAACCAAGATAAGGGAAGAATAAATGGGGAAAATGAGGGACAAACAGGAAGCATGGAACTACGATGTAGTTAGAGAAGGGGACGGCAGCACCTTAAGGATAAACTGCGAAAACTGGAACCGCCTCCCAAACATCGAGGACAACGAGATATCCATGGGCAAGACAATAGAGCTTCTCGCAGAATTAGGCAATGTTAACAAGATAATCTTTAACCAGCACCGGGACTATGAATACGATGACGAACAGACAGGCATGCTCTTGGAGATAGCGCTTCTTCTCAAGGACCTTGTGAAAGAGAGGAATGTTATCAGCTTTCAGACATTGATGATGGGGGGTGCATGCCACAGGTGGGCAAACAGCTGGTACGCAGAACTAAGGTATATTGTGAACAGCCTGCTCAAGAACGACCCCCTCGGCGCCTATGTTGAGCTTAAGAGAATCTTCAGGATGGAAAGTGTTAACGCCGAGCACTCAGGCGACGCCAACTACACCGCATGCGTTAAAAACTACCTTTCAATAATCTCTTATATAATAGGGCTCCTGGATAAAACACGGCTAATAACCATAGCGAAGCCCTACCTTGAGGGCTATGTGCTCGGAGACAGGGATGTTTACAGGCGGATATTCCACCCAATGATAAAGCCTGATTTCATGTTCACAAAGCTCATGGCAAGCTATCCCCTCGACGCAGAGGAGCTCGACACCTACACATTAAAGGACGGCACAGAGGTCGTTATATTTAAACAGCCAGACACTGTCCAGTACCTCTACCACATCATGCCCCCTGAGTTCAAGCTTGAAGAGGAGAAATATGAACTTCTCGACATGGCGAGGAGGATAATGGCGGAGCACAAGCCCAAGAAGTCAGAGTTCATCGACCCGGAGAGGATGAGGGAGGTGTTTTACAATGTCGGCAGGGACCTGCTTGAGGAACTCGCCAATTACAGGAATGTCAGGCTCACAAAAGACTCCCTGAACAACCTCACAGAGATACTCGTCAGATACACGGTCGGCTTCGGGCTCATAGAGGTGCTCCTCCAGGACGAGAAGATACAGGACATATCTGTAAACAGCCCTATGGGCCAGGTAAGGATATTTGTCGTCCACTCAGAGTTTGACGACTGCGTTACTAACATAATCCCAACGAAGAGCGAGGCGGAGTCCTGGGCCTCAAAGCTTAGGATGATATCAGGCAGGCCTCTTGACGAGGCAAACCCTGTGATGGATACAGAGCTTGAACTGCCGAATGTTAATACGAGGGTGGCGGCGATAACCCAGCCGCTGAACCCAAGGGACCTGGCGTTCTCTTTCAGGAGGCACAGAAACAGGCCGTGGACCCTCCCCCTGTTCATAAAGAATTCTATGCTCACCCCCCTTGCCGCAGGGCTCATAAGCTTCCTGGTTGACGGAACAAGGACTATGCTGATAGCAGGTACGAGGAGCAGCGGCAAGACGAGCCTCCTCTCGAGCATCCTTGTCGAGATAATGAGGAGGTACAGGATAATAACCATCGAGGACACGCTTGAACTGCCTACATCCAGTCTAAGGAAGCTCGGCTTTAACATTCAGCCCTTAAAGGTTGCGAGCGCCCTCTCAAAGGGAACATCAGAGGTCAGCGCGTCTGACGGGATAAGGACAACCCTGCGTATGGGGGACTCCTCATTGATTATAGGAGAGGTCAGGAGCCATGAGGCTGTCGCCTTATACGAGGCTATGAGGGTGGGGGCGGCGGCAAATGTTGTCGCAGGAACGATACACGGAGACTCACCCTACGGGGTGTTTGACAGGGTGGTTAATGACATAGGCGTCCCAAGGACGAGCTTTAAGGCCACAGACATCATTATAGTCGCGAACCCTATAAGGAGCGCCGACGGCCTCCACAAATTCAGGAGGGTAACCCGGATAACAGAGATCGGGAAGGAGTGGAAGGAGGATCCTCATCTGGAGAACGGATTCCTCGACTTGATGAAGTACGACGCAAAGAAGGACAGCCTTGACCCCACAGACGGACTTATAAGCGGGGACTCCGAGATACTTAAGACCATAGCAGGGAATGTGAAGGAGTTCGCAGGAAACTGGGACGCTGTATGGGAGAACATACAATTAAGAGCCAAGATTAAGCAGACGATTGTTGATACAGCGGTTAAGATAGGCGATGATGAGATGCTTGAGGCGCCTTTTGTCATACTCTGTAATGATATGTTTCACCTGAAGTCAGATGCTGTAAAGGAGGAAGTTGGAAGTTTCGACCCGAAGAGAATACTCTATGACTGGAATGAATGGTTCAGAAGAGCCGTTAAGAAGCGTCAGAAGGGTTGAGATAAAAAAGAGGTTTTTTTAATGGGAGAAGATGCTCTTGATAAAGAGGGGATTATAGAAAGATATAAAGAGCGCATATCAAAGGAGATGGGGGACGATAAAGAAAAAAACCTTTTTGATATCCACTCCCGCGAGTATAAAATATTCAGGAGGCAGTACCTCCCGCGCAGGCTGTCTGTTTATGAAAAGCTGTGCAATATATCTGCAAAGACTCTCAACCTTAAACCAGACCCGAAGAAAAGGGCTGAAATCGAGAAGTCACTTAGGATATGCCACCTTAATACGACACCTGAGGGCACAACAAGCTTTTCCATACTCGCCCCCCTCGCAGTCATCATATTCGGCGCCCTCCTAAGCTATTTGCTTTTTCAATCCACATTCTTCATCCTTTTCTTTCTTATAATCGCAGGGGCGCTCATAGTCCCGCTCGGAAGCCTCCCAATGTACCTCGCGAATAATTGGAGGATGGAAGCAAGCAACCAGATGGTCATATGCATCTTCTATGTCGCTACATATATGAGGCACACATCAAACCTTGAGAACGCCATTGACTTCGCCGCTGAGCATATAAGCGGGCCTCTGGCGCTGGATATGAAGAAGGTTTTATGGGATGTCGAAACAGGGAATAAGGAATCGGTTAAGGAAAGCCTTGACACCTATCTTGAAACATGGCGGGAGTGGAACATGGAGTTCATAGAGGCATTTCACCTCGTGGAGGCCTCACTTTACGAGTCAAGCGAGGACAGAAGACTCAACATGCTTGATAAGGGGATGTCAGTGATTCTAAGCGAAACATACGAGAAGATGCTGCACTACGCCCAGAACCTCAAATCGCCAATAACCATGCTGCATATGCTGGGAATAATCATGCCCCTTCTCGGGTTGGTCCTCCTCCCCCTAATTGTCAGTTTTATGGAAAGCGTGAAGTGGTTCCATATCTTCGCATTATACAATCTGTTTCTGCCGCTCGTTGTTTATTTTATGGGCAAGAAAATCCTTGCAAGAAGGCCTACTGGATATGGGGACACTGATATGAGCCAGTACATCCCCCAGCTTAAGAAGTACAAGAACTTCATAATAAGAGTCGGGGACAGGGACATAGCCATACCCCCCTTTTTTATAGGCGTGCTTATAGGAGTAGTGCTGTTTATTATAGGGCTCAGCCCCATAATCCTTCATGCTGTAGGCATGCCTGACATAACATTTATGGACGGGAAGTTCGCGCTCATGGGCTACAAGCCCTCAAAAATAAATGGCCAGCCCATCGGTCCGTTTGGTCTGGGGGCAACGATACTCAGCCTTGCCATCCCCCTCGCATTTGCGGCATCCGTAGGAACTGTGTACTCAATAAAGAGCAAGACGCTTATTAAGATAAGGGACAAGACAAAGAAGCTCGAGGACGAGTTTGCTAACGGGCTGTTCCAGCTTGGAAACAGGCTCGGCGACGGCCTCCCGGCAGAACTGGCATTTGGGAGGGTGGCTGATTCCCTCCAGGGAACAAAGTCAGGAGAGTTCTTCTCAATAGTCGACGACAGGATGAGGAAGCACGGCGTAGGTGTTAAAGACGCCATATTTGACGAGCACAACGGAGCGCTTGTCTATTTTCCCTCAAGGCTCATAGAGAGTTCAATGAAGGTGCTCCTCGAAAGCATAAAGAAGGGGCCCAAGGTGGCGGCTCAGGCCCTCATAAACATCTCCACTTATATAAAGGAGATTCACAGGGTTAATGAACGCCTTAAAGACCTGCTCTCAGACATCATCTCCTCAATGAAGTCCCAGATAAACTTCATGGCGCCCGCAATATCGGGCATTGTCGTCGGCATAACATCAATGGTTTCGTCTATTCTCTCCAAGCTGACCGCCCAGATGGCCAAGGTAAGCTCGTCAGGACAGGTTGGCTCCCTCCAGGGAATAGCCCAGCTATTCGGGGACGGGATACCCACCTATTATTTTCAGGTTATAGTCGGCTTGTATGTTTTTGAGATAATATTTGTACTGACTATACTCGAGAACGGCATTGAGAACGGGAACGACAAGATTAATGAGAACTACCTTCTCGGCACCAACCTCATAAGGTCCCAGATGATATACACCGTTATCGCATTGCTGATAACAATAGTCTTTAACATCATCGCAGCCCAGATAATGACTTCCACACTAAATGCTTCTTAAAGAGGGATTAACATTGTAAGCCCTGTTAAGCCCCCCCCCGAATGGAACGGAGCAAGTTGGTTTATCTAGCGCCAAAATTATTTAGCAGGACTCTTGACTTTCCATCCGTCAATGTTGAAGCCCCCCATTTTATCAAGAACATGGTTTGTTAGCTTCTGATATTCCCTCATCATTCTCGATTTGTCTTTGAGGCTCATGGCTTTTACAAACATTTTAACAAATTCTTTATCTGGAAAATCCCTTATGTGATATTTCTTCTTGTCCTTTTCGTTCACGAGAAGCCTTCTTAATTTGTGCGCAGGTACAGAATCAAATCGCAAAAATTCTGCATAACTCTCAAATAACCCGTTTAGGTGATTATAGTAAACAAAAAAGAATTCCTGCGCCCCTTCTTCAAAAACTTCCTCAAGGTTATCGCGCATATCCCATATTTGGTACTTTGCCAGTTCAACTTGTATCTTGTTCTGCTTGGGATACTTTCTGACAAGATACCTTCTCGAATCTTGAATTAGCTTTCTTAATTCTCCGGTCTTGTCAAAAAGAAGCTTGCCTGTGCCCAACATATGGGCATTAATCCTTCTTCTCTGAGTGTAATCCTCTTCAAAATAATCATAATGTTTTCTTAATGGGTTGGCAAAATATTCAATTAAAATTCCATCGATAATCTCGTTGCCTCTTTCTCTCCAAGAAGTTTTTGAATCCAGAATAATGTGAATATCAATATCTGAATGCTTGCTCGGATTTCCAGTTATATAACTTCCGCAAACAATCGCACCAATCACTTCTTTTTTATTCTTCCATTTCTTAAGAAACTTTTGCAAAGCAATTTCCCATTTTTTAATCATAATCATAAGCCCTGCTTTAAAATATATAAAGGTTTTTGCTAATAGCCGGATAAACCCAAGGATGAGAGCGCAGCGTCCCTGAGGATTTCTGAAAGAAATCCACGGCGTATGATGCAGGGGGCACATTTATTTATCAAGAATAATGATTGCTCTTTTCATCGCAACAAAACCATAAGCCCATAATAATGGAAGCCATAAAGGCATCAGTCCAAAAAGGCTATTTCTAATAAATGTTTCAACTCCTGTGGAAACAAAAAAGTATTCAGAGATTATCATTATAAAG
>WALR01000084.1 GCA_015522765.1 Candidatus Woesearchaeota archaeon
GAGGTCCCTGTTGAAGAACAAATTTTATCGGATAATGAACTTGAATGGCCGGGTTTTTCTAAGATTAAAAGAAATAATTCAAGAAATGAAAAATTTTATCATAGTTTTAAACTAGAAAGAGAACAAGGGCTTGTTCATCTATCCTTTGAACATGCCTTTTATAGGTGGGATAACCCTATAAGGGAACAAGTTTCTAAAGAGGAGTATGTTTACATCCCCCCAATTATAAATTATTTGATGAAGAGAGGGACATTAGATTGGTTGATTGGCATGTCAGATTTTGCAGTTGCAACTTATGCTCCTAATCCTAAGCTTCATACATTCTGGGCTTGCTTAAATGGAATTGGTTTTGTGTTGAATGACAATAAGTTAAACCAGGGATATGGTAGCATTCCTCCTGTTGCTTCTAAGTCATTAGACGATGTTCTTCAATACAGGGGAAGGTTTTTTCAAGAAAACGAGGTTAGAGGTGTGAATCTTCATTTAAGTCGGGAAAGATACAATGATACGATAAGAGATCATTTGATAGAGTAAATATTAAATTTTAATTTATAATAACAGCCGGCATATGTTAGCTAGTGTTCTTATTTGCAGATTCTTTAGCCGCCTTCTCGCTGAGCACCCTTAAGAAATCGCTGAGTGACTCCTCGTTAAATGTGAAACCCCCTGCTTTCTCGTGTCCACCGCCCCTGAAATTGTCGAGGGAAGGGTTGATGCTGCTGAGGAATTCTCCTGCATCAAAATTTACCGAGTCAGGAACCCTCATGCTCCCTATTACCTTCCCGTCAATGATGTTCATCACGATAATTGGCTTGTCCTTCATGTATCTCGCGCATAAGACGCCCTGCACATTCTTATTGTTGGTTATTATCGCGTATTCTATCCCATTTATCTCGTTCTTGTTTATGCTGGCATTGTAGTCCTCCCTTAACTCCATTCTTAACTTGTTGAGTGTGCCTGCTATTGGATGGCTGTTATTCACTATCTCCCTGTAATCGCTGGCGCTCATGAGCATTGCGAGGGGCAGCTCGCCGTTCCAGAAGTATCTCTTCCCTATGTTCATCATGCTCACATACCTCTGTATAACATAGTAATAGTCTGAGAATCTCGACGCCCTCTTCTCCATTAGCTCTGGAAAGAGCTCGTTTGCAAGGGCCCTCTTCCCCTCGTCCAGCTCCTCTATCTTTCCGTTGTCCCCCAGGTAGCCTATCAATGCGAGGAAAAAGAGATAAGGATCTTTTGATTCTGGAATCAGCGTGTCCCATATGAGCATGGATGCTGACACTGCCTTAGGATTATGAATCTTAAGTGCGAAATCAGGCTCATTCTTCAGGGGGTGGTGGTCGATGTAGACTATCTTGCTTTGTGGGAGCGCCTCATCGGCCTGGATGTCCGTTACTATTATTATATCGGCCCCCTCATCGACATCCTCCTTTTTTATTAGGAATACCTCCCCCTTTGAGACATAGCCGGTTACATTGCAGTGGTCTTTTATCAGGTGGTATATCATTGCTGCCGAGGTGACCCCGTCGGCATCCCAGTGTGTTGCGAGAAACACCTTCTTTCCGCTTACAAGCCTTAACAGGTGATTGAGGGTCTTGCCTGATTCTTTGCTGTCGTCTTCTTTCATTCCCTGCATCCTTCCTATTTTTTCTTCCTTGTTGCTTGGTGTATCAGGGATTTCTCCAACCTATTAATATCTTTCCTTGTTTTTGCAATCCAGTCATCAATCTCGTATGCCCTTAATATCCCTGCATAGTTGATTTTTTTCCCTGAGTAAACCTTAAGCGCCTTCTCGTAGTGGCGCTCCGCCTTCTCAAGCAGCCTCCTGCTCTTCTTTTCTTCCGCTCTGTGAAGGTATATCTGGCACATGCTTATGTGGGCGGCGACGGTCCTCGGGTTCTTTTCTATCGACTTTCTGAGTGTTGCGAGCGCCATGTCCTGCCTGTTTATCTTTATCAGGTAGTTCGCATATTTAATTAGGGAGGAGGCATCGTCTTTTTCTCTTGCCTCCCTTCTGAGTCTTCTTCCTGCTTTCTCAAGTTCTGTCTCTTTCCAGTCAAGGCTCACCTTGTCATCCGCTAGGACGACCTTCCTTGACAGCCCCAGAAGAAACAGCAGGAACATCAGC